>JAYTOA010000192.1:0-23294 GCA_043748015.1 Flavobacteriales bacterium | reverse complement strand
TGAAAAATTTAAGGCTAGCTGCGATTTTGTTTTTCAACTCTTTTCTTTCCACGATATAGTCGAGGAAACCATGCTCAAGTACAAACTCTGAACTCTGGAAACCTTCAGGAAGATCTTTGCCAATTGTTTCTTTCACAACGCGAGGTCCTGCAAATCCGATAAGCGCTTTTGGCTCTGCGATATTGATATCGCCCAGCATGGCGTAGGAAGCAGTAACACCTCCGGTTGTAGGATCTGTCAGAAATGAGATGTATGGAAGTTGGGCATCAGAAAGCTGTGTAAGTTTTGCAGAAGTCTTCGCCATTTGCATCAAAGAAAATCCGGCCTCCATCATTCTGGCACCACCTGATTTTGAAATACAGATGAAAGCGCAATTCTGTTTGATAGCTTCATCCACTCCCTTCGCAAATTTTTCGCCAACAACCGAACCCATTGAGCCGCCAATAAAGGCGAAGTCCATGCATGCGATTACAGCATCATGTCCTTCGATTTTTCCTTTGCCCACTTTCATTGCGTCCTTTAAACCTGTTTTGGCAATGGACGTTTTGATGCGGTCTTTGTAAGATTTTGTATCGACAAATTGCAAAGGGTCACCGCTGGTGAGATTCGCTGCCACTTCGGAATACTCGTTTTCATCAAACAAAATGCTGAAATATTCACGAGATCCGATTTTTTCGTGGTAACCACACTTCACGCAAACCCAGTTTACTTCAGCGTGTTCATCAGAGGTGACTACGTTTTTACAATCAGGACATTTGTACCAAAGGCCTTCCGGGATTTCCTTCTTTTCTTTGCTTTTGGTAGTAACACCCTGTATTTTTCTTTTAAACCAACTCATATTTTCTAAGTGAAGTTTTTCAAAATTTGCAATATGCTCATATCAAACGATAGAAAATCCAAGCCCAATTTTGTGCGATGAAAGCTGATTTTTCAATCGCTTAGATTTGAGAATCCCGCACACATGGCTTTAGAGTAGTTCTAGAGCGTAATGCGGGATAAAGATAACGGTCGAATCTTCGCAATTCGACGCAAATATGTGCTAAATGTTTTAGCGCAACAAATAGAGATGACCATGACGCGTCACAGAGTCGCCGTGAAAGTTAATGGCCTCGACAGTGTAGTTATAGACATCATCGCCAATTCCCGTTCCCGGGGTCCAAGGCAAACCGAGATCCGTCGCATAAAATATAAGATTGCCCAATCTGTTGTAGACGTACACACGCACATTGGTCACATTATATCCCTGCACGGTCCAGGATTCATTGATATCATCATCATTGGGTGTGAAAGAAGACGGAATATATATAGCCCATGAACATGGATAAGTGTCAACGGTTACTTCCGTGCGAATAGTGTCGCAAACGTTCGCAACATCTACAAAATAACTTCCCGGTTGATTGATGGTAGTGGATGAAGTAGAATCTCCATTCGACCATAAATAGTAACTGTTTGATTCGAAAAAAGCATTCAACTCAAGACTCTCATCTTCGCAAATGGAATAGTTCAAAGGAAGAAGTGCAACAGGTTGCAAGGTCATATTCGTGTTGACACCGGCGGATGAAATACACGGGCCATTCGCAGCGACAATATCGTAATAGCCGGGTTGCTCAATGGTGATAGAATTACCGACATGCCCTGTGCTCCACAACCCGGAAATCGTCGCTTCAAGGGTCAATGTTGTACCCTGACAAAAACCCGAATCCGAGGTAATGGAAATAGACGGGTACGTAAACATTTCGACATTGATGGTGTCGGAAACTTGACAATTGTTTTGAGTATAAGTAAATGAGTATTCTCCGGAATTGAAGACTTCAAGTTGATCAGATATGGTTCCGTTGGACCACGTTCCAACAATACCCGCATTCAAAATCAACGCATCGTTTTCACAGAATGAAGAGTCGGGACCAAAATCGATAATTGGTAAGTCCACAAAACCAATTGTGATACTATCAGTCGCAGTGCATTGATTGTACGAAACCGTTGTTGCATAAATACCTGCGGAAGCCTCAATGGTCTGTGTGCTCAAACCTGTTGACCATGAAATGTTATCCCATCCAATACCCGCGTCAAGTATCGTAGTTGTATCAGGGCATATTGAAAAATTTTCACCCAGATTAAAATACGGCATAGGAAGAATAGTCACTTCAATGGTGTCTGTGGTGATACATCCAACACCTGCAGAATCTGTTGTGAGAACGTAGGTCTGCGTCAAAGAAAATTCAGTCACGTTAGTGATCTGCAAATTCGGATTTGCAATAGAAGTTGAATTAAGTCCTGTGGAATTATTCCATGAATATGAGTATCCGCTTGATGGCGATGCACCGAGTTGTGAAATGACATTGCTGCATATGTTTTGATCCGGTCCGGCGTTAGCATTTTGTGACAACACATAGTTTTCACAAGCTGTAAAACTGAGATCATCCAGTCCAAAATCATTTCCTCCCGTTTGTGATTGTTGATTGACAATACAAAGCAAAAGACTCGTTTCAGTTCCGCTGTTCCACTGTACAGAAAGGGAAGCCCAACCACCGGCTGCCACCAGAGTATCAATGCCAAGCACTCCATTGAATGAAGGCTGAAGCAATGCCAACGGATGAGCGTTTGCATTGTTCGTGATGTCGCGTGCCCAAAAAGTAAATGTGTAATCCACATCAGGTTGTACCGTAAGATTCTCGCACCACACAACGGAGCCTTCCTGTCCAGGAGCATTCGCTATGAAGAAATTTCCACTTGGTGGGTTGGTATGGTCTGTTCCGGAAAAACCACTGTGGTAAAAGAATGCGTTAGACCCGATCGTATAGGTATTCTCCGGACAAAGCGGGCAGAAGAGGCCTGTCACATAATTGAGTTCGGACGTGAATCCTGAATTTCCTGAACTGAAATTTCCATTGATGATTAGATCAGTCTGATACTGGCAATCACCACATTGTGCGTTGCTATCGTTATGAATACCCGCGATGAGCAGCGCTATTGTGCAAATACGGATGAGATGTGAGAAATGCATACCGATCAATGGATTCGTGTTGCCCCGGCGACTTCGCTCTTGATGTCGCGACGATTCATCACAGGGTTAGCATACATCTGTAATAAAATTTCGCGCGCATTGGCATTGAAATTTTCTGCAGGCAATCCTGATTTTTTTCGATTAAAAGCCAATTGAAATACATGTCCACGGATGTAGTTCACAAACGCAATTCTCTGAATATTTGAGTATTGATCTTTGTATTCCTTGGTTCCTGTCAATAGGTCGAACGCGATATAATTTGTTGGCCAGAGTTTATAAATGCGATGCATTTCGTCATCAATGGCTTCACTCAGCATACGTATTTTTTCGTTCTTATTCGCCACCAGCCGCATTCTCTCCAGCACATCAGACATCTCGCGTCCTACTGCAATGTTTACTCTTCCCTTATGGCCGGTAAGCCCTTTTAGCATAGAATGAAAATCTTCACCTTTCTTTTTCTCATAACTTCCGTTGAGTTTGTTATGAAGTAATTCATGCGCCTTGAGCAGGTCGCATGGATCATATTCGTAGCTCACGCACATTGGTGTGATGTGTAAATCATTGAGTGCATCTTCAAGATTGGTGTCGCTGCTCATGGCGAACATTTTCAGCAATCCTGTTGAAGTGCGATCGTCTCCGTCCTTGCTTCTACCTTCACGCTGTGCAATCCAGATGGAGGTTTTTCGCCTTGCTATCGTATCACGTATATAATTGCTCAACCTCAAAGAATAGTAGTAAATTTCTTTTGAGCTGACATCTCTGTTAACAATAAAATTTTTGTTCGACCTAACAAGATCACGTACAAAAGGCATCTTCAACAGATTATCACCAATTGCAATTTCGGTGGTGTTGTAGCCACGTTCCATAAGACTCACATTGAGCAGGGCACTGTCTAAAATAATGTCGCGATGATTGCTGATAAATATGCACGCCTTTTCGATTTCCATGCGCTCAACGTTGGAAAATGAAAGTCCACTTGTTGTCATCTGGGTGATGACCTTTACTGCCGGTGCGCTGATTTCTTCCTGGAATTGCTGAACAGTTTTGATTTCTCGAAACATGCGGTGAATCTCAGCTTTACTCAAACCCGGATAAACCCACTTCATCATTTTGATGAGCAAAGGTTCCTCTATCAGACGCCCAATAGCTTCCTGTAATTCTACATCGGAATAGGGACGAATGTCATCGAAATTATATACATCAATCTGTGCCTCTTGCATGATGCGAATTTAGAAGACATAAGGATATGATGGATAAACTAAGTTTCCCTTACGTGGAAGATATTTTAGATTCGAAATCTTGCTTTGAATTTTTTGAAGAAGAGCGGGCTTCGCGCTGAATTTACCATGTAGGACAAGGCACAGATTCGTGCGCATTCTTGCGAGGCACAGGTTTACCCTTCTTGATTTTGCCGGTTGTGCATTTCCAGTGTTTGAAAATCGTGTACTTCAAACTGCAATAGAAATCGACTCCATAGATGTCACGATTGAAGAGTAACCAGGCAAGGTTGTCGCTACCAATGATAAAACTGTTGAGGCGCACACACAATCCCATCTGCGGATGTTTCCATTCGTAAAGAGAAAGTGGCATGGCCACTTCCCATCGTTTAACTTCCCATCGGGGAGCAACGCCGAGATAGGACGCTCGTTGAATACCTGTGCTGTTCAACCTTGGCAGTCCATAAGTGGCAACACCATAGACATAGAAATTCTTTTTGAGGTTGTAATCAAATTGAACAGAGACAGCCGTGGGAAGTTTCATTCTAAAACGTCCGTCCTGACTATTCACTTGAACGAGATTGAAATTGCTGTTGAAAAGGCTATCGATGTCGCTCACTTCATTGGCAGATGTTCCTTGAAAATTTTGCCAGTCGCGTGATTCGCTTTGATCGAATCTGTTGCGATAGAAAGGTCCGGAGAAACTCACTTTACCAACATCGAGTAATGATGCGCCTACACGAAATCTATAATCGCCATCAGTGCAAGGTGAATGCGGCATATAATTTCCTGAACCGGATTTCCTAAGTTTATAAGTGAATCCGATATCAAATCCCCAACCCTTTGCAGCAATCAACGGACCTGAAGTAGGATCATTGAATCCATATTCACCCGTGAAAGTTTTTGTTTCCAGGTTTGTGCTGTCACGCACTGTGTATGTCCAGTTGTCGATCCTCACTGCGGCGCCGGCAGCGCCGTACAAACGTTTTACTGTTACACCGCCTTGTAAAATAGCATCACCATCGCGCGATAGAATCCTGCCGTAGCTCACGCCAAGTTCTCCCCAAGCAAGCGCATTAGCACGCAGATTTTTAATGGTTTTTTCCTTACCCATTTCTTCCTGATGTTGGAATCCATTGGTGATGACGCCTTTCAAATTTTCGGGAATACCACGAGCGTCAACAGCTACACGCGCAGCGGAATAAAATCCGAAGGCTTGATCTTTTACGGCAAACGTAAATGACGGGCCATGAACCATCGCATCTGCATAAGCGGCGAATGGTCCTTTTTTATCAGAGAGCAATACTGAGTTCACTTGACTTAAGCCGGCGAATGAAAATGATTTTCCATCGAGATAGGCAAGGTCGTTTCGCACGAATGCACTCAAACCAACTAAGTTGATATCAATGAAAGCCCTAGAATCTACAATGGTCGAAGGATTGTTGAATACTGTATTCGCCGGCGATCGCGTACTGCCGGCAATACCAAGATTGTCCTGTGCGAAAAGCGAGGAACAAACATGAAAGAACAACGATATTATAAAAGGCTTCTTCAAATTGGGGTGAAGGAGTTAATCGCCTCTTAATACGAATGTCGGTCAAAAGAGTTATCACTTTTGCGATATTTCCTCTTTTGTTTTCACTTCAAGCACTTTAACGTCGAAAACAATGGGAGTATGAGGAGGCACTATGCCATTGCTGTTACCTTTTTCACCGAATGCGAGATAGGAGGGGAGATAAATCAATGCGTGATCATTTTCAGTAAGAAAACTTAAAGCGTACTGCAATCCTGAAATGATTTGTCCCGGCTTTCCGAAATTGAATTGCATTTCTGTGGTCTCATCCAAAACGCGTCCGTTGAAGAGTAACGTGTTGTAACTCATTTTTATTTCACGCCCCGCCATGATTGAATCTCCTGGAACGTCATGCAGGAATTGAATGAAGCAATCGCCATGTTTTTCATAACCATGTTCTGTGTCATTCATCAACAACAACTCTATGGCTTCAGCTTCACCCAATTCATATTGTTGTGAAGCATGCATGAGATAGTCGATGTATCCCTGCTTATCGAAAGTTTGCTGCAGATGAACGGAGAAAGTAATTTCTTCATCCATTCCGTAAGTAGATGCCTCAGCAAAGGCACTGAGAAAACATTGATCAATTTCCGAGAATGGAACGATGTAAGAAATCCTGTCACCACATTGAAGTGAATCGAGTTGATGAATAAGTCGGAGTCCCGGCAATTCGCCTTCCTTTTCCGCAGGAGTTTGTTTGCGCAAAGCGTGATGGTGAAGTTGAAAATGATATCCGGTATCAGGCTTTGCATTGCTTTTGAAGGCAATGTCCATGATGAAATAATCTGCATCAGCCATGGATGGTTTGCAGTCGCCGAACTGCTCCATTTTCTTGTAAATGCCGCTCTCAGTTTTTGTATAACCGGGATGGTCGTCACAACTTTGAGTAGTGATTGCCGCGACGATCAGTATAAAAAAGTATTTGAAATTCTTCAGTCGATTCATTTGCGAAAATTTTATTCTGCGCCTACAACGTGCACATTATAAATCACTGTTGCATTTTGCGGAATTTTACCGGAATCACCGGTAAATCCGAATGCCAGATGCGATGGAAGGACGAGCCTTGCTCTGTCACCTACGTGCAACAACTGCAATGCTTCATGCAGTCCCGATTCTACATTGTCGTAACCCACGTGAATGCGCTTTGGCTGTGCATCACTTGTGCTATAGCAAGGCGAATCATCTATCAATGTGATGTCGTAGGATATGTAAACAATGTCATCACTCTTGATGGCTTTACCGGTTCCGTTTTCATATATCCAATATTGCAAACCAGTGGTTGACTCATTCATTGGCCACTCTTTCTTCGCGATGAAAGCTTTGATCTCCTGCATTTCGCGGGCATGCATTTTTTTGTTTTCCTGGACCAGTTCTTTTTGTATGCGATCCACATCGGCATTGGTAATTTCTTTTTTATCACTGCATCCATTGCAACTGATAAGAAGCAAGGAACACGCGAAAAAGAGCCAAACAGAATTTCTCATTCAGGAATTGATTATTTGTGATTTGGTGTCGAGGACGAGCTGGCGCAATTTTGACAATGCTGTTGGCATATCAGTGAAAGATGCGCCACCGGCTGCATTCATGTGACCGCCGCCATTCCAGTGAGTGCGTGCAAATTGATTCACATCAAAACTGCCTTTTGATCTGAAGGACATTTTGATCTCATTGTTGCCCTCGCGAACGAAGACTGCGAGCTTCACACCTTTGATGCTCAACGCTTGATTCACGAGACTTTCCGTATCGCCCTGACGATGATTGAAGCGCTTCAATTCATCAGCTGTCAACCAGATAATTGCGGTGTCGCATTCACTGATCACTTCAAGTTTTTCGCTTAATGCATATCCGATAAGTTTGAGTCTGTCGAGTAAGTTAGTGTCGTAAACGTTGCGATGTATATCTGCGTGATCCATTCCCAGCGCAATCAATTCACCCACGATGTTGTGTGTTGTTTGCGTTACACTTGGAAAACGAAACGAACCGCTGTCGGTCATGATACCGCAATAAATACATGAGGCAATTGGTATATTGATTTTGTCTTTTCCAAAACATTCGGAAATGAAATGATAGATCATCTCGCAGGTGCTGCATGCTGAAGTGTCGCTGTAGGTCACCTTCGCGAAATCTCCCGGTTGTTGATGATGATCAATCAATATGAATGAAGCCGATGCATTTGTCAATTCTTTTTGCATCATTTCGCCTACACGACCCAAATGATTGTAGTCGAGTGCGAAAATGAGATCCGCTTTTTGAATGGCTGCAACAGCTTTGTCGGTGTCCTGATCGAAAATGATGATCTCATTATAATCCGGCATCCACTGTAGGAAATCTGGAGCGCCATCGGGAAGTATGGCCGTCACTTTTTTACCTAGCGATTTCAGGAATAGCAAAAGGGAAAGAGACGAACCAACAGCATCGCCATCAGGACTTTTATGTGAGGTGATCACAATACTTTCACTATGCTGGATGAGTTCTTGTGCTAGCTTTATTTGTGCTTCAGTAAGCTTTGATGACATAGGGCAAAATTAGGTGTGTCGGTTCAGATCGGTCATTATTACCATAAACTTGCCATTACATTTTTGAACAAATGACCCAAAACTTGTTGGTCAAATATTTTTCTCGGGTAACAAATTGGAAGATCACAGTTTCGCGGCTCGTCTTCTTGTGCTTGTTTTTTTTGATATGTTCATCATTTTCGATTCACAAGTTTTATATCAGTAAAACAAACATTGAGTACAATCCGGGAACACAAGGTTTTGAAGTGTCGTGTAAGTTTTTTACGGATGATCTCGAAGTAGTGTTGAGTGCGTTGAGCGGACGTAAAGTTGCTTTGAACAAAGAGAGCAATAGTAAGGAAATTGAAGCTTACGTCGAAAAATATATCAGTACGCATCTCAAGATTTGGTTTGATGACCAGCCAATATTGATGAGCTATGTGGGAATTGAGACAGAAGCTGATCTGACTTATGTCTACTTCGAATTTTTCAGATCAAATCAGTTTCACGTATGCAAACTAGAGAATACATTTCTCTACGACGAATTTCCCGATCAGCAGAATATTGTCGATATGAAAGTGGATGGTATCACCTCCACGTTAATTCTCACAAAGAAAAAATCCATCGACCTGATTTTCCGCTAATGAATTTGTATTGAAATGACAAAGAAGGAGAAGGCGAAATTCATCATGACGGAATTGGAGAAGTTGTATCCCGATCCACCTATTCCGTTGGATCACTCAGATCCTTACACCTTACTTGTTGCTGTTTTGCTTTCTGCGCAATGCACGGATGTGCGCGTCAACACTGTTACACCCGCGTTGTTTGCGATGGCGAATAATCCTTATGACATGATGCAATGTTCTGTCGCAGAAATTGAATCGATCATACGCCCGTGCGGACTAGCACCTGCGAAGAGTAAAAACATTCACACGCTTTCGAAAATACTTGTCGAGAAATTTGATGGTGTTGTTCCTGCAGACATGGAAGCGTTGGAAACACTTCACGGTGTTGGACACAAGACAGCAGGCGTTGTGATGATCCAGGCATTCGGTGTGCCGGCATTTCCGGTAGACACACACATTCATCGCATGATGGAGCGATGGGGACTGAGTTCAGGTAAGAATGTTGATCAAACGGAACGCGATGCCAAACGCCATTTTCCCGAAAGCGAGTGGAACAAATTGCATTTGCGCATTATATATTATGCACGGGAATACTCACCTGCGCGTGGACGGGATTCCGCGAAGGATTACATCACAACGGAGGTCAATTATTAATGATTGATTATTAGTTATTAATGGCTGCACTTGAGGTGTGCTACTGCCACGTATGCACTGGATTCATTGACGAATCATATAGAAATTACACATTCGGAATAGAGCATAACCAAAAAATCTAACCTACAAATTCCATTTGACACAACCTCTATGTAATACGAAAAGTACTGCTCTTCACACCATTAATAATTAATCATTAATAATTAATAATTAGCTCGCTGTTTCTATTTCAACACGCTAAAATCTCGTGAGATGTTGGCAATGATATTCGAAGCGACTTGGTGTTTTTTCACGTACTTTTTCCAAAAGTCAATGCCTGATAACACGCTTTCAACGATGTTTTTGTAATTCCTGATCGTGTATTTCTTTGCGATGTATTGAATGTCGGTGAGGTTGATATCCGTCCTCTTATTGTTGATCGACAATGCTCGTGAAGTCCTTTTGTAGTTGATTAGTGGATTGAGTGAATAAGTGATGTCATAGGCAGGAGACAAGTTCCATTTTCCCTTTACTTTATCGAATGTAAAGCTGTGGTTTTTCAAATGATCATCGTGGTTGGCGAACACAACGTTGAATACCATTCTTCTAAATAGTTGTTCTATTTCCGCATGAGGAAGTTTGAGGAAAATGGATAGCTCAAACAAGTTTTCATAGCTCGACACACTTGGATCTTTAAAGTCCCAGCCCGTCATGCCGGAGGCAGTGAGCATGTGAATTTTTTCTCCCTCAATTCTGTCAAATCTTTGAGTAGCGAAATGCCTACCATCGATGAGTTTGGAAGGCTTCATGTTGATCTCGCAACGTGTTGCTGTCAGATAATAGCAATACTCAATCACTTCTCTGTTGTATCTTACATCATCAACATCCAGATTGAGTTTGACGATGAGGTGTTCATAGTCATTTTCATAGTTGATGTCACCCGGGATAATTGTTCCATCTGATTTCTTTTGCGAGATCAAAATTTTGGGTCTGGCGCCACCGGCGGATGTTCCAATCTTAAATATGTTCAGCAGTGATTGATGGTCTAACTTTTTAGAAGATGTTTTCTTCTTGATCTCCAATACACTTTTCAGGACATCAACGATTTCTTCAATATCAATGGTCGTAGCGCTGGGGATTGGTTTCTTAGGTTGATACTCCAACGCGCCCATTCCTCTATCTGCGACGTATGCCAATTGTTCAATGACAGAAATCTTTTCGAAGTCACGGTTGTTGCTTTCCATCCATGATTTGAAGATGATATTTCCAAACATATCAGGCAGAGAGTCCGCGAACAGGGGAGGCAGACCTCTGAAAGTTTCGTTGTTATATTTTTTAAAGACCTGCACCTGGCTGACAGGCTTGATGATACCAGTTTTAGGAATGAGATTCGGATAAATATCGTTTTTCAGGAATTCGGGATGGTATTGAAAGTAGGAGACAGATTTATGTTCATCCCAACCGAGCGTACCCATTTCAGTATTGAAGCAATGAACCTTTATGATATCATTTTTGGCCATACTAGTAAAGTGAGGTTATATCGTGTACATCATCATTCCTGGATTTGATGTATTCACTAAAAGATCCTATTTCATCGAAGTATTGAAAAATGAGCAGGTAAGTATCAATGGTGAAGTTCTTACCATTCTCAATATTCTGAATCGTGATTCTCGACAGGTTCAATTTTTTCGCCAGCTCTTCCTGCGACAACTTTTGCGTGGTCCTCATTTTCTTGACAAGAATACCAATATCCGTTTTGACATCACTGATTTTTACATTTGAGAAATTCATTTTGCATGTTATACTATGCGAATATACGCAAAGTTGCGTATAATGCAAAGTAAAGTATGCGCGTATTTGACTGGCGCAATTGCGGAAATTGTATTAGCACAAAGTCTGGCTGGCCTGAAGTTGAGCATCGCCAAATGATTGGAAGTCTTTCAATCGTAACAATGTTTCTGCAATTACAATTGGATTATCTCAAAGCGAAAGCTGAACTCAACAAGGTGTACTACGCGATGTAAGTTGTGAATGGGAGAGGTTGTGAAGGTGATTTATTTTTGAACGTTTTGCAGCTACACGCAGTGGCGATTAGCAGCACAACTCTTCAAAAGTATTACAGAACTTTCCTTATTACTCAAACTTTCTAGAAGCACAAAACCGCCATTGCGTGTAGGTGCTGTTACCGGTCGTTTAGATATGAATTCTATTTCAAGTCACAAGAGTCAATTCCTAAAAGTTTTTTAGATGCTGCTATCGCTGCAGGTTCGTATTGTTTGGGATTGGCTACCTTCTCTTCTAAAATTTCTCGTGGTAAATTGGAAAACTTCTCAATATAGCTATTGAATTTTATTTGCTCTTCGTTCTCAATTATTTTTCGCGTCTCGGCAACTTCCAAATCATGACGATCAATGAAAGGCAAAGCCCGAAACTTTGCCTGTGAATTAGGAAAGGGTGGCAACTGTAAATCGAGCATGAGCGAAGAAAAATAGAATGTTCGTTCATTTGTGAGCTTTACTTTTATATAACCATATCCTGTCCATGGCATAATGAAGCGACCATAGTTGTCAATTTTGTTTTTGAAGTATATGCCTAAATGCTGTTCAACTATTTGTATATCGCTAATTGTAAAGTCATACTGGCTGCCCGTATCTTTTATAGAGTATTGACCTTTAGAGTCGTCGATGGTCAACTGAGTTTTTCTGTTGAGATAGAAGTATGTCAAATGCAGAAAGAATGACGGGAGAAAAAACACAAGATTCCAAAGTAGGTAAATGACAAGAGCAGTAGGGTAATCGTCCCACGAAATTTTACCCATCAAATGCCCAACAAAAAGTCCAATTGGGGTCAAGGCAGGTAGAATTAGGCCATACTTAATTGAGTGGTACTGATGCCGTATATTTATTTTAAATGTTCGAGTCACTTTTTAGCTCTCAGGAATATTGGTTATAGCAGCGCCCTTCACAATGACCGGTAACTCACTTATACAAGTACTCATCATCCCTATTCCTCCCCCAACTCCCCATAAACAACCTCCGTCAACTTCTCCGCGCCCTTTGGATTCAAGTGGTTCATGTCCACATACAACGATGCGTTTTTGAATGCAGGGTCCGTTACTGTGATGACACTGTGTTTCGTGAAATCTATACCGGTGAAAGTGCGTTTGATGTAATCTGCCATCAGGTATGATTTTTCCAGGCGTGCGGATATAAGGTTTGGGTAGAGAAGGATGTCGTAATCAATACCGTATTTATCAAGCAAGGCAGCGCTGCGTTCGAATGACTTTCGCTGGAATTTGATGTTTTCCATGTAGTCGATTTTGGTGAGTAATAGGCGCAACTTCAAGCTTTGAGGTCCGCCTTTCGCTTCTTGTTCTATGGAATTGAAATTCGCTTCAGATCCTGCTTTCAATCGGGTGTAGATTTTTTCTACTTCTATGGAATCGCGAACGCGCTGCGGATCAAATCCGTAATTGGAAACGAATCTTTCTTTTTCATCTCCCTCGTCCAGTTTGAAATAGTGTGTGAGCGCATGCGTATTCCATGAAGCGCGTTTCAAGAATGAAGGAACAAAAAGCATATTGCCGTCCGCTGCTGATGTGAGTATTTGTTCGCTGTCTGCAACCAGTGAATACATGTTGTGAATATTGCGCGCCATAGCATCACCTTTGAAACACAGCATTACTTTTTTCGGATGAAGTTTTCTGTCGATGATGATGTTTTCAAGCATTGCATCTACAATGGCGTAACAAGTATGTGTGATTCCGAGATTGAGATATTGAGTGGAAGTTGTGTCCCACGCGTTCAGCAGACTGTCGTTGATGCCATTGAAAGTAATGGAAGATCCTACAAAAACGATGGTGTTGTCAAATGACTCTGTAGCATTCAACTTGTTTTCTATCCACGTCATCTTGCTGAAATCTGTTTTTTCCGGAATGGAGAAATAGTAAGATCGCGGCAAACGAATAAAGAATACGAGTGCAAGCAACACCATGAAAATGAGCAATCGGAACAATGATTTTTTCAGGAATGTTTTCATGTCAGAACTGGAAATAGATGAATTGTTCGTGATTCAATGTGTAGAAGCAATCGATGATGAGCAGCGCCATCACAAGTTCTATGGCCATGCGATAAACAGGTTTGATTTGCTGCGCAGAAAAAATCACTCCATCGATGCTGTTGCGGTTGAACCATTCCAGTATACAAAATGGAATGATGAGAATGGCCATATTCACAAAGCTCCAAACATCTGAACCAAACATGGGATGATGAACAATTCCCACGAGATATTGAAACGCTTCATTCACATCCGCAGCTCTGAAGAATACCCAGGCAATCGTTACGATGGTGAAAGTCACCAATCCATAGAAAAATGTCTTCAAACTCCAGCCGTGTGCATGTGAAAGGTCTTCTTTGTGCCTCGTTTTTTTCACCACAACACTGTAGATGGAATACACAACAGCGTGGATGGCACCCCAGATGATAAAGGTCCAGTTGGCGCCGTGCCAGATTCCGCTGAGCACGAATATGACGAATACATTTCTGTACAACTTCCACCCGTCAACACGTGAACCACCAAGTGGGAAGTAGACGTAGTCGCGAAACCATGTCGACAATGAAATGTGCCAACGACGCCAGAATTCTGCAATGTTGGTTGCGAAATAAGGCAAGTTGAAATTGCGCATTAGGTGTATGCCAAACAACTTCGACGTACCGATTGCGATGTCAGAATATCCACTGAAATCACCATAAATCTGAAACGCAAAAGCCACTGCGCCAAGTACAAGACTCATCCCCGAGAGATCGTGGTAATGACCAAAGGCGTGATTCGCGTATGCCGCGCATGTATCGGCGATTACTACTTTCTTGAACAAACCCCAGAGAATCTGATGCAATCCTTCTGCCGCCAGTTTAAAGTTGAATTTTTTCTTCGCGTGAAATTGATGCAGGAGGTTGCCTGCACGCTCGATGGGTCCGGCAACGAGTTGAGGGAAATACATCACATAGAGTGAGTATATCACAAAGTCTTTTTCCGGTTCTTGTTTTCGACGATAAACTTCAATCACATAACTCAAACTTTGAAAGGTGTGAAACGAAAGTCCGATTGGCAAGATGATCTTCATTGCTGTGATGGAATAATTCCATCCGAGCATACTGCTAATTGAGTTGGCATTGCTTACGAAGAAATCGTAATACTTGAAAACGAAAAGCACCATACACGTAGAGATGATGCTGACGATAAGATAGATCTTCCGTTTTCGCCCTTCCGATTTAGCGATGTAAATACCGGCGATATAATCGATGATGATTGTAATGAACAGGATGAGGATGTACTTCGGGATGAAGAACATATAAAAAATGCAACTCGATACGAGAAGTAAAGCGGATTGCATTCTTGTTTTGCCTGAAAGCACAAACCAGTGAAGTGCGAAGACGATGATCAGAAAAAGTAGAAATTCCGGAGAATTGAATAGCATAGTTGTTTCGACCAGCTAGGCACTGATCAGGGACAAACATAAACTCAAATCAAGCGATAGAAAGCCTTGATTCATTTTTGTGGGATGAAAGTGAAAGTTCTAATGATTAGATCACGAATTGCGATGAAGTGGTTCTCATACGCAATGAGGTATAAACACAGATACTACGTTAGAAAAATTAGAATTTGAAAAGTTGGCGACTATCCTAATTGGGGGAAGTATCAGCGTCCGATTGAACGAAAATTTCATCAGTCGTTACTTTTTTCGAGTGAAGATGCATCAATTGAGCGATGGATCTTCGGGCATGTTGGCGATCATCTGACCTTTTTTGCCCATGCTCTTCATGATGGTTTTCCATAGATCGTTCACTTCGCTGTTCATCACTACTTCTTTTGGAACAGAAGCCACGAACCATGAATTCGTCTTGATCTCATTTTCCAGTTGCTCAGGAGACCATCCGCTATAACCTACGAAGAATCGCACCTGATCTTTTTGAACTGTGCCATGCACGAGCATTTTTTTCAGAATTTCGAAATTACCACCCATGAATACGCCGGGGATGATTTCCACACTCTCTTCGATGGTTTCTCCTAGAGTGTGCAGATAGTAAAGATTGCTGTTTCTCACAGGACCACCGATACTGATACGACCTTCAAACGAAGGCATGTTTTCCATGATCTGCTCCAGATCTACGTCGATATAATTATTCAATACGAAACCGAATGAGCCTTCTGTGTTGTGCTCACAAAGGAAAATAACAGTGCGTCTGAAATATGGATCATTCAGGAAAGGCTCGGCGAGTAACACCTGACCTTTATGCGGTTTCAAACTTTTATCGGGACCTAAATCCATAGTTCTTGTTTTTATTTCTTTTCTTTAAACAGTAAAACACTGCAAAGTGTTGCTTTTTTAACACGAATTTTCAGGCCGAAATTGGCACAATAATCCACGTGAAGCAAATGCAATACAATATAGCGAATATTTTCTTGACTGTTTATGCATTGATCATAACACTTATACCGATTTCTGCGCAGCACGTTCAATTCACCGCAAATCAAACGGTGACATGGAATGAATGCATAGCGTCCTATGAAAACCTTGCGTTGCATTCATCTTTTGCATCATTGATCAAATGTGGAACAACAGATGTTGGAAAACCACTACATCTTTTCGTCATCAACAAGGATGGAATTTTTTATCCTGAGTTGTTTGATCGTAAGAAAACAATTGTGATGATTAACAATGGCATTCATCCCGGCGAGCCGGATGGAATAGATGCCAGCTTGATGCTCGCACGTGAATTGCTTGATTCTTCTTCCAATTTGAGTTCTATTCTCGACAGCGTCATCATTTGTATCGTGCCAATTTACAATGTGGATGGTGCATTGAATCGTGGCAGTAAGAGTCGCGCGAATCAAAATGGACCCGAGCAATATGGTTTTCGTGGTAATGCACGCAATCTTGATCTCAATCGTGATTTCATAAAATGCGACAGTCGCAATGCACAATCTTTCAATCAGTGTTTCACCAGGATTCGTCCGAATATTCTGGTGGATACGCACGTGAGCAATGGTGCTGATTATCCCTATACCATGACGTTGATTACAACCCAAACGGATAAATTGGGTGGAGTTGTGGGCAAGTATCTGCGCGAAAAAATGGAACCGGCACTTTTTACTGCGATGAAAAATTGTGGTCAGGAAATGTGTCCGTATGTGAACACCATGGGTCGTACACCTGAAAGCGGATTGAGTGATTTCCTGGAGACGTCGAGATTCGCAACAGGTTATGCTGCGTTGTATAATACAATTGGTTTTACAACAGAATCACACATGTTGAAGCCTTATCCGCAGCGTGTTGAAGCAACGTATTCCTTCCTTGTCTTTTTGCTGCAATACGCGCGAGACAAACGGCGTGAATTGCAACAATTGAAATTGAAAGCAGATGATGAAATGTTGAAGTTGAAATCATTCGGTATGTCATTTCAACTGGATACTACAGCAAGAGAAAAGTTGGCTTTTGATGGTTATGAAGCGAGGACAGAACCGGCATTGGTGGGCAAAGGTGAAAGAACACGTTATGATCACAAAGCTACCTGGAACAAGGAGATTCCTCTGTACAGAAAGTATCGGTCGAAAATTGAAGTGAGTGTGCCAAAATATTATTTCATTGCGCAATCATGGCATGAAGCGATTGAAAGATTGCAATGGAATGGGGTAATGATGAATCGATTTGAACGCGACACCATCATTGAAGTGGAAGCATATTCTATACTTGATTACCATTCACCTTCCAAGCCCTATGAAGGACATTTTTTGCACAGCGAAGTGAAAGTGGAGTTGACGAAAAAGCGCATTCCTTTCTATGCAGGCGATTATTTCATTCCAACCAATCAAGTTGCAGTGAAGTATATCTGCGAAGTTCTTGAGCCACAAAGTGAGGACAGTTTTTTCGCGTGGAACTTTTTTGATTCTGTATTGCAACAGAAGGAATGGTTCAGTGATTATGTGTTCGAAGAAATTGCTGAAGAATTATTGCAATCAGATTCAAAATTGAAAACAGATTTTGAAACGGCAATGAAGAATGATGCTACACTCGAAGCCAGTCATTGGAATCAATTGTACTGGATTTACAAGCACTCTGAGTACTTTGAGCAAAGTGTGAATGTTTATCCAGTTTATCGATTCAACCAAAAGTTGTAAAAAGACATCACGCTTTTTTCGCCACCAATTCAATAGATGAGCGAATCGTTTTCGAGATTTCGTCCAATGGTAAATCGTTCGCGTCAGTACCAAATGGGTTTTCTATTTCCTCGGCAATAATTTCCAAAGAAGCGAGCACATAGAATATAAAAGTGACTATGGCCGGCGAATAATATCCAAGAACAGGAGCATATGCGATTGGCAACGTAATCACATAAATAAAAATGAATTTTTTTAGAAAAGTTGAATACGAAAATGGAATAGGCGTGTTCCTGATTCGCTCGCAGGCTCCACACACTTCCATGTATTGTTGTATTTCCAGATTGAGCATCAACATGTGCTCATTGTTGATTTTTCCTTCTTTGTTAAGATCAACAATCTTTCGATAAAGCACACCGGAGATATGAAGAGGAACATGTTTCTTGTCTTTCAATTCTGCTATTTGAAACAAGTCCATCAACTCTTTTTCATTCATAGAAGAGACATTGCGCAGATGGTTTTTCAATGCATATGGAAAATGAATCATCAAATTGAAAAGTTCATCTTTTTCATTTCCATTGTCCACGATGGCGTCCAGTTTGATGCATAGATTTCTCGAGCAATTCACCAATTGTCCCCAGAGTTTTCTTCCTTCCCACCATCTTTCATAAGCGGTATTTGTTCTGAAGACAAGTAAGAGTGAAATGACGAATCCAAGAAGACTGTACATCATGGAAATTTTCACTACCTGATGCTCAGGACCGATGTGGAAAGCATGTTTATCAATGATGACAATGAGCAATGTCAATCCGGCGAGTGAGATCATCGTAGGCGTGAGTTTCCGCACCGTATCTGCGCTATGAAGGCGTATGATCTGAGAGAACCACTCTTTGGGATTGTAGCTTACCATTTTTTTTTACAAGAAGAATTTCTAGATTCCTTTGGTTCCTTTTTCCTGCAAGATGTCAAGAATGCAGATTCTATCTTCTTCCACCAGAAAATAAATTTTGAAGTAAAGCGCATTGGCGACTCTGAAATTACCTTCAATACCGACATCAACAGGTTTAGAGCCTTGCAACGGTTGATGATGTATAAGATGTAACTTATGCATGATGCGCGATCTCACTTTCTCGGCAGCGAGCAATGATGCTTGTTGGAGGTCATGTATGATGGCTTTGTATACCTCAGCAGCGTGATTAGAAAAAATTAATTCATTTGATCGCATGTTGCAAAGAAAATGATTCTCTGATATTTGGCAATACGAAATTTGTCGAATGTTGAATTGAATCATATCAGGAAAGCATTTCCGATGGAAAATGATGAGTGGTTCACGAAGTTTTGACCTATCATTTAGTTTAGCACCAAAATGATCAATTACCCACAACGATGAAAAGAGCTTTACCCATTATTATCGCTGCAATTCTTTGCATGCCCAATGAATATGCTGCGCAGTTTGGAAAGAAGAGTAAATCCAAATCAAAAGGCGCGAAGGAGCAAGTGAAGGAAGAGAAAAAAGACGAGGACAAATTCGCCGATATCACAAAAAAATGTCATCGTTCTGAAGGACTGTTGACGATGTGGCGTGACAGTGTGAGCGGCAAAACATACATCGAAGTGCGTGAGGAGCAGTTGGGCAAAGAGTACATTTACTTCAACCACATTATTGACGCTCCGGTTGAGGCCGGATATTTCCGTGGATCGTATGGCGGAAGTAAAATCATTTCCTTCAGCAAGAATTTTGACAAGCTCGACATCATTCAGCAGAACACGAGTTTTTATTACAACCCGAATTCTGAAATCAGCAAGGCAGCGAATGCCAACATCAATGATCCGATACTCGCCAGTGAGAAGATTGAAGCCACAAGCAAGGACAAGAAGAAATTCCTGATCGATGGCGACGCGGTGTTTCTTTCGGAGAAATTTCAACTGATAAAAATGCCTACACCTCCGGGGGTTCCTTCGGGAGCTCTTGGAACACTGAGTTCTTCCAAGACGCGTATTGCACGCGTCAAGAATTATCCGATGAATACGGAAGTGGATGTTACCTACGTCTATGAGAACGCTTCTCCCACAATGAATTCAAGCGCACTTGCAGATCCGCGAAACATTACCATCAAATTTCAACACACCATTCTCGAAGTTCCTACCAACAATTTTAAAGCGAGAAGAGACGACCCACGCATTGGATATTTTGCTACCCAAATCAATGACATGACAAGCTTTTCACCTACACCTTATAAAGATGTGATACATGTCTGGAATCTTGAAAGGAAAGATCCGAAGGCCAAACTTTCTGATCCTGTTGAGCCTATCACATATTGGATTGAGAATACTACGCCTAAGGAATTGCGCGCCACCATCAAGGAAGCATGTGAAAGCTGGAACATTGCGTTCGAGCAAGCCGGATACAGTCATGCTGTAGTTTGCAAAGAGCAACCGGATGATGCCGGATGGGACGCGGGAGATATTCGTTATAACGTGCTGCGATGGACGTCTTCACCTATGCCTCCTTTTGGCGGATATGGTCCGAGTTTCGTCAATCCAAGAACGGGAGAAATATTGGGCGCAGATATTATGTTGGAGTTCACTTCAATAGTGAGTCGCGTGAATGCAGAAAAGATTTTCAGAAGTACCGGATTTTTAAATGATGAAGCGTTGAATGTGGAGAATGAAAAACAAATGCGCAATCCGTTTTTATGTTCAGCTTCACAACAAACCAATCACAACTTAATTTTCGGAGCAGCAGCTGCCGGTGTGATGGGAATGGATGAAGCGGCAAAAAAGGAAATCGTTCGGCAATTGCTTTTCCGTTTGGTACTTCACGAAGTTGGTCACACACTTGGTCTCACGCACAATATGCGTGCAAGCACTATGAGCAGTATGAAAGATGTAAAAGATCCGGAGAAAGTTTCGATGTATGGACTCACAAATAGTGTGATGGAATATCCTGCTTTCAATTATCAACTCGATCCCAATCATCAGACTTTGTATTGCGATATAAAACCCGGTGTTTATGATTTGTGGGTGATAGAATATGGTTATAGTCCGACGTTGGATGATCCGATGTTGGAAGAATTGAAACTGAAAAAGATCACGGATAGAAGCACGGATGAAAGACTCATGTATGGAAACGACGCCGATGATATGCGCACAAGCGGCAAGGGAATCGATCCTGATGTGAACATTTATGATTTGACGAACGATCCTGTAGCTTACGCTGCGGAGCGATGTGATCTCATCAATGTTATTCTCCCAAAATTGAAGTCGCGATTTGAAAAAAATCAGCAGAGTTATGAGGAGTTACTCGATTCTTATTTGATTGCTTCAGGTGAATACGCGAATCAGATTCGAATCATGACAAGGCAGGTTGGTGGAGTGCATATCGACAGATCGTTCATTGGACAGAACACAACGGTGCGTCCATTCGAACCTGTGCGGAAGGAAAAACAAAAAGCAGCAATGAATGCACTCGCGAAGTATGCCTTTGCGCCTGATGCATGGAATGCTTCTAACAATTTGTACAATCACTTGATGAAGCAGAGAAGAGGCTTTAGTCACTTTTCTAGGAATGAAGATCCGCACATTCATGAACGCGTTTTGGGAATGCAGAGAGAATGTCTTAGCCAATTGCTTCATGCGAATGTCCTCATGCGTATTACGGATAGCCAGTTGTATGGTAACACATACAAACTGGATGAAGTAATGACGGACTTAACGAACGCCATTTTTCAAGCTGATTTGAAATCAAGTGTGAATACTTTCCGTCAGAATATCCAGGTGGAATATGTAGAGAAGTTGATCAGTATGCACGATCCGAAACTCAGATATGATCACATCAGTATGAGCATGTCGATGAGCGAATTAAAGCGAATCGACGGCTTGATGGCCTCAGGTTCTTCGCCGGACGGCTTGACAAAGGCTCATCGCGAATACTTACGCACGATGATCCGCAAAGTGATGGAAGCTAAGTAAAACAGGAGTTTTGGATGTTTTGCCGTGCTGTTTTCACTTTGGGAATGCAACCCAATTGTGCAATTCGTGTCTCTAAATTTCCTGAATCTATCGTTAGATTTGGGTCGCGCTTTTTTGAAACCTACAATTTTCTCGGATGAAATATTTATACGCATTAAGTTTTGTCGTTCTTTTCTCTTTCAATGCATTTACAAGTCTTGCACAAGCTCCTGCAAATGATGAATGTGCTAATGCCATTATGCTTGTTCCGAATGAAGGGCCATGGACAGTAAATAATCTCAATACGGTTGTGAATGGTCCAGAGCCTGGTTGTGGTGGAACTGGTATAAAAGACATTTGGTTCTCCTTTGTGTATACCGGCGGTAACATTACCATTCAGACTGTTCTTGGGACATTGAATGATACACGAATGGCGCTGTATGGTTCGTGTGGCGGAAGTGTGATATTATGCAATGACGACAATGGCAACTATTCTTCATTGTTGAATTTCACATGCGCTCAGTTGACCAATGGCAACACATATTATTTGCAGGCCGGTGGTTTCAATGCGCTTGTTGGTGAATTTGAATTAAATATTACAAGTGCTGCAGTCAATGGCTGCACCAATCCAATTGCTACCAATTACGATGCATGCGCAACTGTTGACGATGGAAGCTGTGTGATCAATGGCCTGGTTGCAAATGACGAATGTGCCGGCGCGTTTCCTATAACAATAGGAGCTCCTGCAATTCAAACTTCAAACGTCGATGCAACATCCAATGGTGCAAATCCAACATGTGGTAATCAGGGAACGAATCAGATGATGGATGTCTGGTTCTCTTTTGTAGCGGATGGAACAGAGCTAGATATCAATGTTCCTGCAGGCTCATTGACTGATACACGATTGGCAGTGTATCACGGTTGTGGCGGACAACAAGTGGAATGTGATGATGACGCCGGTCCGGGCAACGCAGCATTTCTGCATTTCGGTTGCGGTGGATTGATAGAAGGTGATACCTATTATTTACGTGTTGGGGGTTATGGTGCATTGACCGGAACTTTTTCCGTTTCCGTTGTATCCACCAACAATTGTAACCTTGGCGAAAGTTGCAATATCCCATATTCTGCAGCGGTAGGTAATAACACTTCTCCTGCGCCCAACAACTGGTTTATCTTCAATCCACCTTCCAATGGACAATGGAGAATTACAACTTGCGGACTGAATACCTGTGATACAAAAATCTGGTTGTACGACTATTGTCAGATGGCAAATTTTGATGATACCAACGAAGCCACTTTCACATACAACGATGACTTCTGCGGTGTGCAATCAGAGATTACACCAATCCTTAGTGGATCATCAACTTACTATATGCGCATCGGCGATACCAATTCAGCTTGTGCTGATACGCCTATCGAATTCCTGATTGAATACATGGGACCGGTTGTAGGTTGCACGGATATTCTCGCTTGCAATTTTTCTCCAATCGCGGAGATCATTGGCCCGTGTTATTACAATGGCGATCCAATGTGCGATGATCTCGGACCTGATCTTGAAGTGTTGCTGGCTCCGATGTATAATTCGTTGTACTCAACAACGATTAATGGAACGGATGCATGTCTTGTGAATGAAGGTTG
>JAYTOA010000191.1:0-15881 GCA_043748015.1 Flavobacteriales bacterium | reverse complement strand
GTGTTGTATCCCCAACCTTGAATATTGGTCAGATTGGCCAATACCTCACTATCACGGAATGTTTCTGTATTTCTAAGATACAATGGCACGAACATAATTGCCTGGGCAAAAATGATAGGCATTACACCCGCGGAATTCACACGAAGCGGGATATAAGAACGAGCACCTTCACCTTGCGGTAAATGTCCACCACCGGCATTCATCTTCGCCATTTGAACCGGAATTCTACGAACAGCCTGAATAATCGCAACAGATAATCCAACTATCACGAGCAATACCGCAATTTCAATCAAGAAAAAGAATGGCGACTGCAACCTGAATTCAGAGATAAATCCTTTAGGTAGATCTGAAATGATACCACACATGATGATCAATGAGATACCATTTCCAATGCCTTTATCCGTAATTTTCTCCCCCAACCACATAATAAACAGTGTGCTACACATGAGAATCGCAACTGATCCGGCTATCCAACCGAAACCTTCAGGATACGAACCTGCTGGAAGAGTCGACTTGATATAACCCGGAGCTTGCACCAAACCGATACCGATTGTGAGCAAACGCGTGTATTGATTGATCTTTTTACGACCGCTTTCACCTTCGCGCTGCATTTTTGTAATAGAAGGAACAGCCAATCCAAGCAACTGGATAATGATCGATGCCGAGATGTATGGCATGATACCCAATGCAAAAATAGAAGCTCTACTGAATGCACCACCGGTAAATAGACCTAGAAATCCCAAAAGACCTCCCTGTGCGCCTGTTTCTAGTTTCGAAGAATCAACTCCGGGCAAAACGATGAAAGAACCAATGCGGTATACAAGTAAAATCATCAATGTAAAGATGATCTTCTTGCGCAATTCTTCGTGATGCCAGATGTCTTGTATTTTCTTAATGAATCCTTTCATAAAATCCTGTTAGAGAGAGGTTACCGTTCCACCTGCCTTTTCAATAGCTGCCTTAGCGGTGGCAGAAAAACCATGGGCCGTTACATTGACCTTTGACTTCAATTCGCCACGACCAAGAACCTTAACAAGATCCTTCTTTGAGCAAATTCCATTCTGAACGAATGTATCATGGCTGATTTCAGTCACATTCAGCTTTTCAGCAAGCATCTGAATCAAGTCCAGATTCACGCCTTTGTATTCAATGCGATTGATGTTCTTAAAACCAAACTTTGGAAGACGTCTCTGTAATGGCATTTGACCACCTTCAAAACCGAGTTTTCTTTTTGTTCCAGAACGCTGTCCGGCACCTTTGTTACCACGACCTGAAGTTTCACCCAGACCAGATCCCTGACCACGACCAAGGCGCTTGCGTGTCTGTGTAGAACCTGCTGCAGGTTTGAGATTATTGAGTTTCATGTTGTTGTTTGTTGAGAGGCCGTAAACGGCATCATTTCGTTATTTTCTTGTGACGAGGCTACGCACGTCATCTTTTTTCTTGTTGTGAGGACCCGATAAATCAGGTCTTTCTAATGGGAGACTTGATAAATCAAGTCCTTGCAAGTAAGCCGATGGCTTATTACCTAATCCTACTTGTACTCCACTTTGATCATGTGGCTGACAGCGCGTATCATGCCTTTGATATTCGGAGTGAGTTCTTTCTCAACCGGATTGTGGAGTTTCTTTATTCCCAAAGCTTGAATTGTCGCTTTCTGCCTAGCAGGACGATCAATCGCGCTTTTGATTTGAGTGATTACAACTTTTGCCATTGTCTTTTCTTTTATGAGCTGCGATTACCCGCATCTCTATTTTCATTTTATCCGTTGAATACCTTATCAACACTAATTCCACGAACACGGGCTACATCTGTTGCGTTACGCAACTTGGACAATGCGTCCAAAGTAGCCTTTACCACGTTGTGCGGGTTTGACGAACCTTTTGATTTAGCAAGTACGTCAGTAACACCGGCTGACTCAAGTACAGCGCGCATAGCACCGCCGGCTATTACACCAGTACCGTGAGAAGCAGGCTTAATGAACACACGTGCACCACCAAACTTTCCGTTTTGTTCGTGAGGAATGGTTCCCTTACGGATAGGCACATTGATGAGATTCTTCTTAGCGTCTTCGGTAGCTTTATTCACTGCCTCAGAAACCTCTTTAGATTTTCCCAAACCATGTCCAACAACACCTTTTTCGTTACCTACAACTACAATTGCTGCAAATCCGAATGTGCGTCCACCTTTGGTTACTTTCGTTACCCTGTTCACCGACACGAGGCGGTCTTTCAGTTCTGTTTCGCTTGAGCGAACTGGTCTATTGTCTGCCATTTCTTTTAGAATTTAAGGCCTGCTTCGCGAGCTGCTTCGGCCAATGATTTAACACGTCCATGATAAAGGTAGCCTCCGCGATCGAATACGACCTCGTTGATTCCTGCCGCTTGAGCACGCTCCGCGATAGTTTTACCCACCAACTTCGCCTGATCAAGTTTGGCAACCGACTGCGCGTCTTTCATCACGTTGGATGAAGCTGAAGCGATAGTTACACCCTTCTGATCGTCAATAAGTTGCGCATAAATCTGCTTGTTACTGCGGAATACTGAAAGACGAGGTCTTTGAGCTGTTCCTTTGATACTAGCCCTGATTCGTGTGCGAATTTTTGCTCTACGAGCTTCTTTGCTGAATGCCATTGCTTTAATTCAATTTTTATTTAGCTGCTGACTTACCAGCTTTCTTACGTACAAATTCACCTACATATCTCACACCTTTACCTTTGTATGGCTCAGGCTTTCTCAGGCTGCGGATTTTGGCCGCTACCTGTCCGAGAAGCTGTTTATCATGACACTCAAGTGTGATTGAAGGATTTTCTCCTTTTTCAGACTTAGCAGTCACAGTAATTTCTTTCGGCAGTTCAAAAATGATTGGGTGGCTATATCCCAATGTAAGTTCCAATTGCTGGCCTGTAGACTTGCAACGATAACCTACACCAATCATTTCAAGTTTTTTGGTCCAACCGGTGCTTACACCTGTCACCATGTTATTCAAAAGAGCGCGATACAAGCCATGCTTTGAACGCACGTCTTTATGATCACTATCTCTGGTGAGCACGACTTCACCATCAGCAATATTCAAGCTGATCGCAGAATCGATTTCCTGGCTCAATTGGCCTTTTGGTCCTTTTACCATTACTACTCCATCGTTGTGAGTAATCTCAACGCCTTTCGTAATTGTAATTGGTGATTTTCCTATCCTTGACATTGGTCAAAAAATTTTAACTGTTATTCTTAGTAAACAAAACATAATACTTCACCACCAACACCTTGAGTGCGAGCTTCCTTGTCGCTCATTACACCTTTCGATGTAGAGACAACAGCGATACCCAATCCGTTGAGGATACGCGGCAACTCATCAGTACCGGTATACTTCCGGTGACCAGGTGTTGATACGCGTTGGATATTCGAAATGGCCGGAGCCTTCGTTTTAGCGTTGTATTTCAAAGCGATCTTGATAATACCAGGCTTACCCTCATCAAATTTGAAATTGAGGATATAACCTTTCTCGTGAAGGATCTTGGTGATTTCCTTTTTCAGGTTTGACGCAGGAATTTCCACAACCTTGTGACGGGCCGTCTGAGCATTCCTGATGCGGGTCAAATAATCTGCGATTGGATCTGTAAACATTTTTCTATTGTTTTTGGAATCAGTTCTTCTGAATCCTGTACTTCTATTTTTCTTTCATCGGCACTTGTCCTTTCGAACAAGGCTCAACTGATATGCTTTTACCAGCTGGCTTTTTTCACTCCCGGGATTCTGCCGTCAAGAGCGAGTTCACGGAACTGGTTTCGGCATAAACCGAATTGTGCCATGTATCCTCTTGGACGCCCGGTCAGGCTGCAACGGTTACGCACTCGCACCGCGCTGCTGTTGCGAGGCAACTTTTGCAATGCATCCCAGTCACCGGCTTTCTTGAGTTCTGCACGCTTCTTAGCGTATTGCTCTACCAGCCTGATTCTCTTGCGCTCACGCGCTTTCATTGATTCCTTAGCCATTGTTTTTCTTCCTATTGTTATTTTGTAAAAGGAAATCCAAATTCTTCAAGAAGAGCTTTCGCTTCTTCGTTAGTTTGAGCAGTTGTTACAACCGTAATATCCATTCCGTTGATCTGCTTGATCTTATCCAAGTCGATTTCAGGGAAAATGATCTGCTCTTTCACTCCGAAAGTGAAGTTGCCACGACCATCAAAACCTGAGGACTTAACACCACGGAAGTCACGTGTTCTTGGTAATGAAACTGAAATCAATCTATCAAGGAAATCGTACATTTGATCGCCGCGCAAAGTCACCTTCGCTCCAACTGCAACACCCTTGCGGAGTTTAAAGTTAGAAATGTCCTTTGTAGCATTGGTCGCCATCGCCTTCTGACCGGCAATCATAGTCATTTCATCAACAGCAGCATCGATTATCTTTTTATCGGCTGTTGCTTTTCCCAAGCCCTGATTGAGGCAAATCTTTGTGATTTTAGGAACTTGCATGATCGAAGTATACTCAAAACGAGTTTTCAACTTCGGAGCAATTTCCTCCTGGTACTTTGATCTTAAACGTGGAGCGTATTTCATTTGATGGCCTCCCCTGATTTTTTAGAGAAACGTTCTAATTTACCTTCTGAATTTCTTCTGCGACCAACGCGAGTTGCATTCCCCTTCGCATCTACAACTTTAACGTTGCTGATGTGAATACCTGCAGCGATGGTCTCAATGCCACCCTGAGGATTCTGCGCTGAAGGCTTACGGTGTTTTTTCACCATGTTCACACCTTCAACAATGACACGCTCAGTCTTGCGATCAACTTCCACAATACGAGCAGGCTTTGTGCTCTTGTGGTCACCGGTAGTCACTACTACCATGTCGCCTTTTTTTACTTTAAGTCTTTTAAACATTGTCGTTTGTTTTTTGTAACAGGTCTACCCTGTCAAATCTGCCTATTTCCAAATGCCGCAAAGCTAACTCACTGACAGCTTTGGCACTAAGTGTCCTTTCAATTAAATTACTTCAGGCGCAAGTGAGATGATTTTCATGTAATCCTTCTCTCTTAGCTCTCTGGCAACGGGGCCAAAGATACGCGTGCCGCGCAATTCTCCAGCTGTATTTAGTAATACTACTGCGTTATCGTCAAAACGGATATATGATCCATCGGGACGACGAACTTCCTTCTTCGTGCGAACGATGACTGCTTTAGAGACAGTACCCTTCTTTACGTTACCACTTGGAAGTGCATCTTTTACAGTTACAACTACCTGATCGCCAATGGATGCGTATCGTCTGCGTGTACCACCAAGTACACGAATAACCAATACCTCGCGGGCACCGCTGTTATCAGCTACTTTCAGACGTGATTCGTTTTGTATCATCTTCTTGTTTGTTGTTTTGATGGTATAAAGCCATCTTATATTTTTTGACAAGTAACTACTTGCCTCTGCTTATTCTTAAGTGACAAACCCGGTTTGTCCTTTTCGCGTTTAGAGAAAAGCTTATTTCGCTTTCTCCAACACTTCAACCAATCTCCAGCGCTTCAATTTGCTGATAGGACGGGTTTCCATGATTTTAACTGTGTCACCAATTCCGCTCTCACCCTTCTCGTCATGAGCCATGAACTTCTTTGATTGCTTCACGAACTTACCGTATTTCGGGTGCATGATTTTTGTTTCAACCGTAACCACGATGGACTTATCCATCTTATTCGAGGTTACTACACCTGTTCTTTCTTTACGAAGATTTCTTTCCATTTTTCGCGAATATTATGCGTTGTTTTTTCTTGCAGTAAGTTCCGTCATGTAGCGAGCAATTTCGCGACGTTTAAAGCGGATCTTCATTGGATTTTCAGTACCGGCGATATTGTGACCGAACTTCATTTTAGCCAAAGCAGCTTTTTCTTCTGCCATTTTCTCGAGAATATCCTTCTCGGCCATATTTTTAATTTCTGATGCTTTCATTGCTTCAATTATTATTCGGTGTAATCTGGACGTACAATAAACTTCGTGCGGCAAGGTAATTTCTGAGCTGCCAGGCGAAGAGCTTCTTGTGCTGTAGCCAACGGAACGCCCTCAGCTTCAAACAGAATTCTTCCCGGCTTCATCACAGCTACCCACAATTCCGGAGCACCCTTACCCTTACCCATACGAACCTCTGCAGGCTTACGCGTAAGTGGTTTGTCAGGAAATATGCGAATCCAAACTTTACCTTCACGTTTCATAAAACGAGTGAGGGCAACACGAGCTGCCTCGATCTGGCGTGAAGTCAAAAAGCCTTCATCCATTGTTTTGATAGCGAAACTTCCGAAGGCAAGCTGCGAACCGCGATGTGCGAGTCCTTTGATCTTGCCTTTCTGTTGCTTTCTATATTTTGTTCTTTTCGGTTGTAACATGACCTTCTTTTTATCCTTTTGTTGAGATGTGATGAATCACATCTTTATCTCTTTTTGTCGACGTGATGAAACACGACTTTTATGATCTGCGTTCTCCGCCGCGACCGCCTGCGCCGCCTGGACTACCACCGCGGTTTCCGCCGCCACGATTTCCACCGCGACCACCATCTCTTCTATCACCACCACCTCTTCTATCATCGCGACCCATTGGGGCACCACCAGATCTTCTTTGTTGAGCTGCCTGTCCAAAGTTTGGAGCAAGATCTCTCTTTCCATAAACTTCACCGCGGCAAATCCATACTTTCACACCGATACGACCGTAAGCTGTGTGAGCCTCAGCGTGATGATAATCAATGTCTGCGCGCAAAGTGTGAAGTGGAGTACGTCCTTCTTTGAAAGTCTCAGAACGTGCAATCTCAGCACCATTCACACGACCAGCAACAGTCACCTTAATTCCTTCAGCACCCATTCTCATGCTCGTCTGAATTGTCATCTTAACAGCGCGACGATACGAAATACGGCCTTCAATCTGGCGGCAGATACCATCAGCCACCAAACGTGCATCCAATTCTGGGCGCTTAATTTCGAAGATGTTGATCTGGATATCCTTACCGGTAATCTTTTTCAATTCTTCTTTCAGCTTATCTACTTCGGCTCCAGCTTTACCGATAATCACACCCGGACGGGCAGTATTTATAGTAACTGTAACGAGCTTTAATGTGCGCTCAATTACAATTTTGGAAACAGAAGCCTTTTTCAGACGCGCCATCAGATACTTTCGGATCTTATCATCTTCAGCGATTTTATCGCCGTAATCGTTGCCACCGTACCAATTGCTGTCCCAGCCTTTAATAAAGCCAAGTCTTAATCCTATCGGGTTACATTTTTGTCCCATGCTTATTCGCTTCTTTTATTTTTTATCCAAAATGATAGTTACGTGATTGCTTCGCTTGCGAATCCTGTGAGCACGACCTTGTGGAGCCGGGCTGATGCGCTTAAGCATACGACCGCCATCAACAGTTATGTCCTTCACAATAAGATTTACGTCAGCTACATCACTGCCACTGTTCTTTGCCTGCCAGTTACTGATAGCCGAACGGAGAAGCTTCTCCAACGGCACAGCGGCGTGCTTACGTGTGAATTTCAATATTCCCAGGGCTGCGAATACTTCTTTTCCACGAATGATGTCAGCCACGAGGCGCATCTTCCTTGGTGATGAAGGTTCATTATTCAATCTAGCGAAAGACTTGCTTTTACGCTCCTCTTTCATTCTATCAGCCATTAGCTTTTTACGAGCTCCCATGATTCTTAATTCTTTATCGTGGTTGTTAATTATCCTTTTCTGTTACCTGAGTGACCGGTGAACTTGCGCGTTGGTGAAAACTCACCGAGCTTGTGTCCTACCATGTTCTCTGTTACATAAACAGGAATAAATTGTTTTCCGTTGTGCACAGCTACTGTGAGACCTACGAAGTCCGGCGTAATCGTTGAAGCTCTGCTCCAAGTCTTAATTACGTTCTTCTTGCCTGTTGCCTGTGACTCATCCACACGCTTTGCAAGCTTGTAGTGAATGAACGGTGGTTTTTTAAGTGACCTTGCCATTTCTTATCTTATTTCTTTCTGCGTTCCAAAATGAAACGGTTAGACTTATTCTTAGGATGACGTGTTTTATAGCCTTTAGCCGGTAATCCTTTGCGTGAGCGAGGAAGACCACCAGACTGACGTCCTTCTCCACCACCCATCGGGTGATCAACAGGATTCATGGCTACACCACGAACGCGAGGCTTACGACCAAGCCAACGAGAGCGACCAGCCTTACCCGAAATCTGAAGGTTATGTTCAGAGTTTGAAACAACACCAATTGTAGCGATGCATTCACCGAGGATCAAACGATTCTCGCCGGATGGCATTGTGATTACTGCATAACGACCATCACGCGAAGTCAGCTGAGCGTAACTACCAGCACTGCGTGCGATAGAACCACCTTTGCCAGGCTTCATTTCAATATTGTGAACGTTCGTTCCCAATGGAATATCCTTCAGGTACATTGCGTTTCCAACTTCCGGAGCAGCAGCAGTTCCACTCATGAGGTTTTGACCTACTTTCAATCCTTGAGGAGCAATGATGTAGCGTTTTTCACCATCAGCATACTCAACAAGGGCGATCCGTGCTGTACGATTTGGATCGTACTCCACCGTAAGAACCTTTGCGGTTACATCATGTTTGTCACGTTTGAAGTCAACCAAACGATATTTCTGTTTGTGACCGCCACCGATATGACGCATAGTGCGTTTACCTTGGTTATTGCGACCACCAGTCTTTTTCTTCGGAACAAGCAAAGGTTTGTGAGGCTTGCTGGTAGTTATCTCATCAAATGTGAGAGCTACTTTATGCCTTGTACCTGCAGTTACCGGATTTAATTTTTTAATACCCATTTTCCGTCAGTATATTAAACGTTGGCGTAGAAATCAATAGTATCACCAGCTTTGAGCTTAACGATGGCCTTTTTGTATCCGGCAGAGCGACCTTCGATGATACCCTTTGCAGTGTATCTGAATTTGCGCTTTCCATCGTAACGGATGGTGTTCACCGTTACCACATCAACTTTGTAAGCCTCTTCAATCGCTTTCTTAATTTCGATTTTGTTGGCGTCTTTATTCACTATGAAGCCGAATTTGCCCTGCTTCTCAGTGATAGCAGTCATTTTCTCGGTCACCAGTGGGCGTATGAGGATTTCTTTCATGGCTTCTTATTTATTCAAAAGTTCTGTAACCACTTCGTGAGCATTTCCAACAAAAACAACATTCACACTGTTCATGATGTCATATGTATTTACCAAGCTTGCGATTTGAACATTCATTTTGGTAATGTTTCTTGAAGAAAGAAAAACGTTGTCATTTCTCTCCGGAATCAGAATCAAAGTTCTTTTTCCTTCCAACTTGAGATTCTTCAACACACTAACAAATTCCTTTGTTTTCGGTTTGTCCATTCCAAGTGTATCAACAACGACGATACCGTTCTCCTTTGCCTTATAAGATAGGGCAGATTTACGAGCCAAACGAGTAGTTGTCTTATTGACTTTGATATCGTAAGCTCTTGGGCGTGGACCAAAAGTAGCGCCACCTTGGCGGAACAAAGGATTCTTGATAGAACCTTTTCTTGAACCACCGGTTCCTTTTTGCTTATGCAATTTCTTGGTCGAACCGGCAACTTCGCCTCGGTCCTTTGTTTTATGAGTACCTGTACGCTGAGCGGCAAGGTATCTTTTTACATCCAGATAAATGGCGTGATCGTTAGGTTCGATTGCGAATACCGACTCATCGAGTGTAACGGTCTTGCCAGTCTTCTGGCCGGAGTTATTTAGTACTTCGAGTTTCATGTTACTTTACGATATAAACTGTTGAACCATTGAATCCCGGAATCGCACCTTTCACAAGGATGAGGTTTTCTTCAGGAAGAATCTTTACTATCTTCAGGTTAGCGATGGTATTGCGGGTTCCTCCCGTCTGACCCGGCAAACGCTTACCTGGAAATACGCGAGAAGGATCCGAAGATGCACCCATAGAACCTGGAGCACGAAGACGGTTGTGCTGTCCGTGAGTAGCCTCACCGACACCGGCAAAACCATAACGCTTTACAACACCCTGAAATCCTTTTCCTTTAGAAGTTCCAATAACGTCAACGTTCTCTCCTTCTATGAAAACTGAATCAGCAGTTAATACTTGTCCTAAAACCATTTCACCTTCAAAATCGTGAAACTCTGCGATGTGGCGCTTAGGTGTTGTGCCGGCCTTTTTAAAGTGACCCTGCATAGCTTTGGTAGTGTGCTTGTCTTTCTTATCCTGAAATCCAATCTGCACAGCCTCATAGCCGTCTTTTTCTTTGGTCCTGATCTGAGTGATCACACATGGACCAGCCTCTATCACCGTGCATGGGAAAAGTTTCCCAGCGGCACCGTAGATGCTAGTCATTCCGACCTTTTTACCAATAATTCCTGGCATGTGTTTGTTTTGTTTTTGTTGTTATGACGCACTTATGTGAGTCTTTCTTTATGTTGAGATGCCTTTGCGGGCGTCTTTCCTTTATTGTGAGGCGTCATAAATGACGTCTGCTTCTATACTTTGATTTCTACTTCAACGCCGCTAGGCAATTCAAGCTTCATCAAGGCATCTACCGTCTTGCTTGAAGAACTGTAGATATCAAGCAAACGCTTGTAAGAACTCAATTCGAACTGCTCTCTTGCCTTCTTGTTCACGTGTGGTGAACGAAGAACAGTATAAATCCTCTTGTGTGTTGGCAAAGGAATAGGTCCATTCACCACAGCACCCGTTGCTTTTACAGTCTTCACAATTTTCTCTGCAGATTTATCTACTAGATTGTGGTCGTAAGACTTGAGTTTGATTCTTATTTTCTGTGCCATTTTTATTTTGGTTCACCGCATTGTTAAGCGGCTTCAACATTTATGCGTTTGCTTTTCCTTTTACTTTGGCAATTACGGCATCTTGCACGTGCGCAGGAGCTTGGTTGTAGTTGCTGAATTCCATGCTAGAAGTAGCACGACCTGATGTGATGGTACGGAGGTCAGTCACATAACCAAACATTTCAGAAAGTGGCACTTTGGCGTTAATTACCGTAGCGTTGTTACGCTCACCGGTTCCTTCGATGATTCCACGACGCTTGTTAAGGTCGCCGATAACATCACCCATGTTCTCAGAAGGAGTAACAACTTCAAGTTTCATGATTGGTTCCATGATAACCGGCTTGCACTTAGGCAAAGCCTCACGGTATGCCATTTTCGCGCAAAGCTCAAACGACAAAGCGTCAGAGTCAACTGCGTGGAAAGATCCATCGTTGAGTTCAACTTTTAAGGCATCCATTGGGTAACCTGCAAGGACACCATTCGTCATAGCATCTTTGAAACCCTTTTCGATTGCGGGAATAAATTCTCTAGGAATGTTACCACCTTTGATATTGTTTACGAACACAAGACCTGGTTTCTCAGCATCAATGTTCGGCATGATTTCGATATTGATATCCGCGAATTTACCACGACCACCTGACTGTTTCTTGAACACTTCACGATGATTTGTAGATCCAATGATAGCTTCTTTGTAAGCAACCTGCGGCGCCCCTTGATTACACTCTACTTTAAATTCACGCTTCAGACGATCAACGATAATCTCGAGGTGAAGCTCACCCATTCCACTGATAACAGTTTGTCCAGTTTCCTGATCCGTGTGAACACGGAAGGTTGGATCTTCCTCAGCCAATTTGGCCAAAGACATACCCATTCTATCCATGTCAGCTTGAGTTTTAGGCTCAACTGCAAGTCCAATGACAGGCTCAGGGAAATTCATCGCTTCAAGAACGATAGGATGTTTCTCATCACACAATGTATCACCGGTTTTGATATCTTTAAAACCAACAGCAGCTCCGATATCACCAGCACCAAGGCGCTCGATAGGATTCTGTTTATTAGCGTGCATTTGGAAGATACGGGAGATACGTTCCTTATTTCCACTGCGAGTATTCAATACATAAGAACCAGCCTCGAGCATACCAGAGTATGCACGCATGAAGGCAAGACGACCTACGAACGGATCAGTTGCAATTTTGAATGCAAGTGCAGCAAAAGGCTCTTTGTAATCAGGTCTGCGCTGTACTTCCAAACCTGTATCAGGATTGGTGCCGATAACGCTTTCTCTGTCCATTGGACTAGGCATAAGTTCCATCACCAGATCAAGCATGGTCTGAACGCCTTTGTTCTTGAAGGAAGAACCACAAACCATTGGAACAATTTTCATGTCCAATACAGCTTTACGCAACGCGTCCAAAACTTCTCTTTCCGTAATCGTTTCAGGAGCATCAAAGAATTTAACCATGATAGCGTCGTCATAGTCAGAAACTGCTTCAAGCAATTTCTCACGGTATTCAGTAGCTTCTTCGATCATATCCTCCGGTATAGGCACTTCCTGATAAGTCATTCCTTTGTCTGACTCATTCCAGATCATACCTCTCCAGTTGATTAAGTCAACCACACCTTTGAAATCATCTTCCGCACCGATAGGCAACTGCAGAGGAACTGCATTACTGCCCAACATTTCTCTCACCTGCTTACAAACCATTAAGAAGTCGGCTCCAGAGCGGTCCATTTTATTTACGAAACCAATACGCGCAACGTTGTAGTTGTTCGCAAGGCGCCAGTTTGTCTCAGATTGCGGCTCAACACCGTCAACAGCAGAAAACAAGAAAACGAGTCCGTCCAATACGCGAAGAGAACGATTCACTTCTACGGTAAAGTCAACGTGACCCGGAGTATCAATAATGTTGATGTGGTAGTCAGTCCCGCGATATTTCCAACCGACCGTGGTAGCAGCAGAAGTGATAGTAATACCTCTTTCCTGCTCCTGGGCCATCCAGTCCATTGTAGCGGCACCGTCATGTACCTCACCAATTTTGTGATTTACACCGGAATAGTAAAGGATACGCTCCGTTGTTGTCGTTTTACCGGCATCAATGTGGGCAGCAATCCCGATGTTCCTTGTGTATTTTAAGTCGCGTGACATTTTTACTTTTTATTATGTTCCGGTGTTGTCCGGATCTTTCTTTTTCTATGTGAAGCTGCGATAAATCGCGTCTTTCTAATTGGAGACGTGATGAATCACGTTATTAAACTCTGAAGTGAGCGAACGCTTTGTTGGCATCAGCCATACGGTGTACGTCTTCTCTCTTCTTATAAGCAGCACCTTCACCTTTGCTTGCTGCGATAATCTCGCCTGCAAGTTTATCAGCCATGCTCTTCTCATTGCGCTTGCGGGCATACCCAATCAACCATTTCATAGCCATGGATGCCTTACGCTCATCACGGATAGGAGTAGGAATTTGAAAAGTTGCACCACCAACACGACGGCTTCTAACCTCAACCGCAGGGGTCACATTTTCAACTGCTTTGCGCCAAATCTCAAGACCATCCTCGTTGGTTTTAGCACTTATTTTATCAATTGCATCATAAAAGATATTGAAAGCAGTACCTTTTTTACCTTGAAGCATGATGTTGTTAACGAATTTCGTCACAATCACTTCATTGAATTTAGGATCCGGTAGGACGGCAATTTTTTTGGCCTTTCTTCTTCTCATTGTTACTTTTTATAACTCTGTGTAAGCGTTATTTTTTCTTTTTAGCTGGAGCAGCTGCAGCGGCACCCGGTTTTGGACGCTTTGTTCCGTACTTGGATCTGCGCTGGTTTCTACCACTCACACCAGCCGTATCCAATGCACCGCGAACGATGTGGTAACGAACACCCGGGAGATCTTTCACCCTGCCACCACGAACGAGCACGATGGAGTGTTCCTGCAAATTGTGACCTTCACCACCGATATAGGCAATGACTTCAAATTTGTTGGTCAGTCTCACTTTCGCCACTTTACGAAGAGCCGAATTCGGCTTCTTTGGGGTAGTTGTGTAAACTTTTGTGCACACACCTCTGCGTTGTGGGCAAGAGTCCAATGCCACAGACTTGCTGCGGTATGTCTTCGGGGTGCGGCCCTTTTTGATAAGTTGTTGAACTGTTGGCATCTGTTTCTCTAAGTTGCTTTTTTTCACTGTTTTCGATACGAGTGGTGTATCGGAAAAACGGGCGGCAAATGTACACCGCCATTTCACTCATGCAAGTGGTATCAACACTTTTGTGTAAAATATTTTTCAAACAAATTTGAAATCCGCGCCTGACAGGGGTTTCAGGGACAAAAAAAATTTATCAGAGGGTCTTCATCGTCGTTGACGAGATCAGGAGAGTCGAAGTAAATACTCGCAAAAATCAGTTTGATATTCAGCGAGTTAATGCGAAAGAAAAAAACGTTGATCCTTTTTCCGCTACATTTTTCAAAAATTCTAATCTCGAATAAAAACGGAACGGCACAAAAAAAACTCACAGAATTTACATATTCAACAAGACAAAGTTTGCTGATATGAAATTTTGACCAAAATGACACAAAACCGAATGGAAACTTATTTAATCTTTAATGAAATTCCGAGTTAAGCTGTGTTCATCGATTGTGATCTGTATCGAGTAAAATCCGGGTTGCAATTGCTCTAGATTCAAGTTGAGCCGTTGATTTCCATAGAAGTTCTCAATTCGAATCAGTCTTCCATCCGAGCCAATGATTTGCAAAATCGCATTGTGAAATGAACCTTTATAGTCAACGACCATGTTGTTATGTACAGGATTGGGATAAATACCATAGATCGATGCAGCAGCATCCGAAATTCCAATGAAAATCACGTTGAGGCAACTAGAAGTAGCCGAACAATTTTCACCTGAAACAATAACAGCATAATTACCATTTTGAGTAAATGTGAAACTTTGGCTTGTCGCATCAGGAATAGGTGCATTGTTATCGTTACAATCAATCCATTGATAATTCATGTCCGCTGCAGATGCTGTGAGCACATTCTCAGACAATGTAAAAGACGGGTCGATGCTAATTTCTGCAGGAGCGTCAAAAACAGCGATACCATCCCCACCATTGCAGTGGACTGTAACTGTTCCGGTAGCCATTTGATGACAAGATTTTGTCAATGTGTAAGTGTAGGTACCATAAGGTACATCACCTATCATCTCACCACCGAAAGTATCGGAAGTGACAAAAGTGGCATCGAATTCAGCGCCATCCGTAAGATTTACGGTAACGTCAAGTATCGCTAAAAAATCTCCGATAAAAAAGAAGACATTATTGGTAGAAGCCGACGTGAGGTTTTCAAAAATGGCAATACCGTCTCCAGCATTGCAATCTATTATAATAGTGCCGCTTATGGTATTGTAACAAGGTTTGGAAAATGTGTAGGTGTATGTCCCAAATGGCACATCACCGATCATTTCACCACCAAAAGTATCAGTAGTCACAAAGCTTTGATAATATTCTGCATTGTCTGTGAGCGTAACTGTTACATCTAACTCAGCAAGGACAGCCCCAATGAAGAAAAATACATTATTTGTGTTGCTAGCCATCAGTTCCGCGTTCAACGAAACATCAGATTCGTCCACCGTCACCGATGCGGAAAAAGATGCAAAACAAGACTTAGATACAAAGTAATCATAGACGCCAGGCGAAACATTGGAGAAGATGACTACGCCCGAAGCATCAGAAGCGGCGGATTGCACATCAAGCATTACGTCCGCTCCTTCAATTGGATTACCGGTTAGATTGTCAAGTACAGTAATTGTAACACTGTGCTGCCCGAATGAAGCAATGCTTGCGAAGAATATTACTACAAGGCTCAGAGTAAATTTTCGAATCATAATTTGTGTTTTAATGGTTTGACATCAGATGATCAATTCTCAATAACAAAAAAGGCAACCTTGAAGTATACATAAGCTCATACATCAAGGGATAGAGCGGAACCCGTATCAGTGAAATAGAGTCACATCCGTCCAAGACGTTTCAAATCTAATCACACGCACCTTGTAAATAGTGGATTCCTGGAAGGAATTTTGGCGATTTGAAATTTTAACCCCCTATT
>JAYTOA010000190.1:0-3472 GCA_043748015.1 Flavobacteriales bacterium | reverse complement strand
GACCGTGAAATCGCTATAAATAAATCTAGAAAGTGGTGAAAATATTTGTGGCGTCGAAAGACAAAGGAAGTTGACTACATAACATACCCTCAGTGCTTGATCAAAAATAATGTGAGTTGCAAATCACAAAACAGCGAAGCCGGGAGCGCGTGAATGAAGCCAATGAAATTTAAGTCTGAGACACCAATAAATTTTTATTAATTAAATATCTTATTATCATGTCATTTGATCTTAGTAATCTTACAACATTGGCAGCTGTGGACAGCTCCATTGCAAGTGCGGAAGACCGCAAGGGTGTATTGGTTTACCGTAAAACAACCATTGAACATCAGTTGGACAATGTAGGTGACCTCACCGAGGTGACAGACAAGCTCCAGAGGAACGCCTACGAGTTGGCCGCAGCCGTCACCAACGTGACGAATGCAGCAGACGATGAAACACGAGCCTTTTGGCAAAGCCAGGTAACTGTCTTCACCGGCAGAAAAACCAAACTGGAAAAAGAGGTAGAGCGCGGCACCGAGGAAGCCAAGCAAGAACTCAATACCAAGATTGGCGAGTATCCAATTCTAGTATCGTACTACGACGAATATCTGGTAGCCCTTCAAGCAAGACGCGCCGTCCTCATGGCCGCCGCAGCTTAATCAGTGTTTAGTTTGTCATTTTTGAAAAACCCACCGCTTTCGCGATGGGTTTTTTTGTGAAGGGAATTTTTCGATTGTAATGTCACATGAAATGAGAGTTAAGAAAAATAATAGGATGGGTTAATAAAGCAAAAACCTTTAGCACCTGCAAGGACATTCCGTTTGCACGAATGAACGTAATTTCATCATATCCTGCACTTATTGGTTAGAGCGCAGTCCTAGATAAAATGATAGGACAACTGTTGACATCTATTTGGGTTGGGAATTGAATTTTACAGGCGCTCTTTCAAGCTAAAAGCTAATTCCGCATTTTTCCCTTTTCTTAGCATCATGAAATGGATCAAGAGAATTCTGATAGGTATTGTACTGCTACTTGCAGTGGTTTTTGTTGCGCTTTATGCATGGCTGAGTAATTCCAAACCGTTGTATGCGGGTGAATGCAAAGTGTCGGGACTGGAAGCAAAGGTGGATGTGTTCTTTGATGAATATGGTATTCCACACATCTATGCTGAGAACAAACACGATATGTATCTGGCCTTTGGTTATGTGCATGCGCAGGATCGTTTGTTCCAGATGGAACTGCTGCGCCGCGCCGGTAGTGGCAGGTTGGCTGAGATTATTGGTAGGCCAATGCTCAAAGTGGACAAGATGTTTCGCTCGCTGGGTTTGACGGAATATGCGAAGGAGTCGGCGGCGTATTTTGAAACGACAAAGGGCACTCCGATGTATGCGGATGTGTTGGCATATCTTGAAGGTATCAATCAATTTATTGCCGATGGTGCTACTCCACCGGAGTTTTCGATTATCGGTATCGAGAAGAAACCATTTACGGTGGAAGACCTTTATTATATTACCGGTGCGATGTCTTTCAGTTTTTCTCAAGCACAGAAGACTGAACCTGTCATTGACTTTATCTCCAAAAAGTACGGCGAAGAATATTTGCACGACATGGGACTGTGGCACGACAGCTCGGAGAGTTTTATTCGCTCTTACGATAAGCGTTTTGCTCCGCAACCAGAAGCGATTCCATCGACATCCAAGGTGGTCATTCCCGGACGCGCTTCTGCTCCATTGCACAACGATGTTGATCCCGCATTGATGATGGCGCAACTGATGAACGAAGTGGAAGGGCTTCTTCCAATGGCTCCTCTGGAAGGCAGCAATGCATGGGTGGTGAGTGGTAAGAAGACGAAGAATGGGGAGGTGATTTTTTGCAATGACACTCACATCGGCTATCTCCTTCCGCAGACGTGGTATGAGGCGCACCTCAACGCTCCCGGCTATGAGATGTATGGACATTTTATGTCGGGCATTCCTTTTTCTCTTGTGGGCAGAAACAGAAACTTGAGTTGGGGGTTGACAATGTTGCTTAATGATGACATGGACTTTTACTCCGAGACCATCAATCCGGAAAACAATTCGCAATACATATACAAAGGCAATGCGTTAGATTTTGAAGTGAAGCCGCAAGTCATCAAAATAAAAGGTGAAGCAGACACAACAATTGATGTTCGATATACTCTACATGGACCTGTGATCAACGATGCGTTCGAAGGCATGGAGCAAGATCAACCCATATCTATGTTCTGGACCTACACGCAGAAGCCTAATAGAAATTTGGATGCACTGCATGGACTCAACAACGCGAAGACGATGTCGCAATTCGAAAGTTTCTTGCCGATGATTCACGCGCCCGGACTTAACGTCAATTATGGCGACAAAGACGGCAATGTTGCATGGTGGGCTTGTGCTTCTTTGATACAGAGGCCGCTACAAGTTAACTCTTGGACAATGCTGGATGGTGCTTCAGGTAATGATGACATTATTGGATATTATGACTTCGACAAAAATCCACGGTGCATCAATCCTGAGTGGGGTTATATCTATAGTGCCAACGATTGGCCTCAACAAATAGATAACGCAAGTATATCTTCTCTTCTTTCAATAAAATATATCGGATTAATTGATATCGAAAAGTACAAACTCTGGTATCCCGGTTATTACAAGCCGCAGTATCGCGCTGACAGAATTCGTCAGTTGCTGGAGTCGCGCGATGACTGGTCACTTGAGAGTATACAGGATGTAATGACCGATCATACAAGCGCTGCTGATGCCTCGTTGTTGAGCGATATGCACACGGTATTAGAAGAGAATAAATCTTATACTGATAGTTCCTTTTACCGACAATACGATCTGTTGTTTAATTGGGATGGAGGGTATGAATTGAATAGCACCTCTCCTACCCTTTTCAATAAAATGCTTTACCATTATCTGCACATGGCTATGGCAGATGAAATGGGTGAGGAAAGATTTGCATTGTTTCTTCAAACACATCAATTGCAACGAACACAAGTGCAGTTGTTTCAACGAGAAGATTCAAAGTGGTGGGATGATATTCATACAGTTGAAATTGAAACGCGTGCCGATATCATCTTTAAAGCATACGCAAAATCCTTAGTGGAATTGCGCGCTCAATTTGGGAATAATCCCAAAATTTGGAACTGGCGAAAGGCCGCATCGCTGGAGATGAAACATCCACTTGGCGAAGTTTCCATTTTGCGACCGATTTTCAATGTAGGTCCGGAACCAGTGAATGGCGGAAATGAAACCATTCTTCAAAGCGGTTTTAAATTGGACAGTACGGGTGAGTATAATATTTTCTTCGGCTCACAAATGCGTATCATCGTCGACTTTGCAAAAGTGGATAGCGCACTGAACATAACGCCATGTGGGCAAAGTGGACACATAGCGAGTAAGCATTACAAAGACCAAGCGAAACTTTATCGCGAAATGAAATTCAGACCCCAATGGATGAATAGAGATCAGGTGGA
>JAYTOA010000189.1:0-44736 GCA_043748015.1 Flavobacteriales bacterium | reverse complement strand
AGTAATTGTTGCCCAAGACAGATGCCGAATAACGGAATTCCACTTTCAACGGACTTCATTATTGGCGCTATCAAATCGAGATCTTCCAGGTTATTCATTGCCTCATGAAAGGCGCCAACACCGGGAAGCAACAAGCCATCTGCTGCTTCAAGGTCTTCTTTTTTATCGCTGATCTTTGCATCAAGTCCTACATGTCTGCACGCTTGTTCAACACTGAACAAATTGCCCAACCGATAATCGACGATGATGATTTTCTTTTTACTCATGATGCTATATCCTGCATGGAATAAGGCTTTCGGCCATTTGCTTTTTGATGGCGGCTATGTTACAGGTGTCGAAATTTTTAGATGTACGCTTGTTTTTGAGAAATTCAACATTGCCTTCTTCGTGCGAATGTGCGTCGATTTCATTATTGGCTATGTAGTCATAATGCAGAATAGAAGCCATTGAAACCGCGTCAGCATGGCCTTCTCGGATCACGTCGACAATATGAAATGCCGTACCGGCTCCACCATGCGCAACAACGGGAATGTCTACGATGTCAGCTATTTGTCGTATGAGCTCAATATCGTATCCTTCACCTGTACCTTCTTTATCAACTGAAGTAATAATCAATTCTCCTGCGCCCGACTCCGCTGCACGTATCGCCCACTTAATGGCGTCGATGCCTGTATGTTCTCTTCCGTTGTCTGTGTATGCAAGGTATTGTCCGTTTTTTTCACGTGAAGTTTCTATCGCGACGACAATAGTGGATGACCCGAATTTCAAAGATGCTTGTTTAATGATGTCAGGATTTTTGATAGCTACAGTGTTGATGCATACCTTGTCGGCACCTGCACGCAACACGGCGCTCATGTCATCGAGTGTGCGCAATCCACCTCCAACGGTTATAGGAATGAAAATGCTTTTGGCAGTTTCAGAAATGATAGAATGTAAACTATTACGCTCGTATAGACTTGCCACAACATCCATGAATAAAAGTTCGTCTGCTCCTTCATTGTAATAATGTCGCGCAAATTCAGAAGGCTTTCCCATCACCCGCAATCCCTCGAGGTGAATACCCTTCACAACATTTGGCCCCTTGATGTCGAGTCGGGGAATAACACGTATTGTTTTACTCATGAAAAATTACAAGCTGTAATGACGGATTTGTTCTGCCGGTTTGTTCATCAACGTCAATGAACTCCTCCTTCTCACTTTAAAAACCCGGTTGCGAAAATAGGTTTTTTTCAAGGATCATTTCTGCTACCTGCCAGTCGAATGCACTGTCAATGTCTACTGAATACAAATCACTCATGACATATTTGCGCACTTTTTCGAAGGAACGAATCGGCTTTTCGATGATTGAAGAGGCGTTGATCACATACACTGATCCGTTGTATGCGTAGATGCGGGGGCAGTCCTGTCGTCTTGTGAAATTTCCCTTCTTGGATAGTTTTAAATACCCATTGCGGTCTTCTTCAAACAATGTATAATAGGGATTGGCTTGGCTTTCATTCACAGAAACAACCATGTCGAGTGATGAAGAATAGAGCGCCATCATTTGCTGAATGTCGGTCGATTTGCGAAAGGGAGAAGTGGGTTGCAAAAGCACTACTGTGTCGTATTGAACGCCTTTGTTTTTGTAAAAATCCAACGCATGAAGTATCACTTCTCTGCTGCCAGCTGTGTCATTTGCCAGTTCTTCGGGTCGAACAAATGGAACTGCAATACCACATTTTTCAGCTTGTGAAATGACTTCATCGGAATCTGTGCTTATGCAGATATGCGCCGGATCACTCAATGTTAACGCCGTATCCATAGAATGCCTAACAAGTGATTTGTCACCAAGCATGCGCGTGTTCTTGCCTGGCAGTCCTTTCGAACCTTTGCGGGCGGGTATCAGGTAAAGTGTCCTCATCAGAATTTGATGAATTTAATATCTTCTTGTGCTCTAATGAAATCAGGATATTTTCCTATGTCGAGCCAATATCCGTGATGCGGATGATGCGTGAGTTTGTTGCCTGATTGTATCACAGCATCCATCAGATCGGTTGTATTGAAAAACTTGCCCCTCGGAATAAACTTCTCGCACGCATTTCTTGCTATGAGATAAATTCCCGCGTTGCTGTAATAGGTGTAGCTGGGTTTTTCCGTGAAGGCGTGAACATTCTCGTCTTTCGTTTCAAGCACGGCGTAAGGCACTTGGTATTGATAAGGAATACTCGCAACAGTCATCATTGCACTTGTCTTGCGATAATCTTCATACATGCTTTCGAAATCAAGGTTGGTGAGCAAGTCTGAATTGAGCAACAAGACTATATCACTCTTAATTACATCAATCATCGAAACGGATCCAATCGTTCCCATCGGAATTGTCTCTTCTATGTATTGAATGGAAATACCTTTTTCGCTGCCATCACCAAAATATTCTTTGATCTGTTCGCCGAGATAATTGATGCTGATGTAAATGTCTTTGATGCCAAATTGAATGAGTCGATCGATGTTGTGTTCAATGATCGGCTTGCCACCAACTTTTAACATCGGTTTCGGTGTTTTCTCTGTTAGTGGCCTCAATCGCTGTCCTTCTCCACCGGCCATAATCACAGCTGTGACAGGCAATACGGTGCGCGTTCTGTCTAGGTCGATCACGTCAATCAATCGTGACGACTCATCCACTACCGGAATGAGATGAATGTCTTGTTTGCGATACTTCCGCAATTCTTCCGGACCCGATGGCTTGATGATGATGCGCTTGCAATTCGGATTCATGTACGATTCCACAAAATCCGAGATCTCCAGATTTTTGAGCAAACCACGACGAATGTCACCGTCGGTAATGGTTCCATAAAGTTTATTGTTGTCGTCAATCACGAATAACGTTCGGTCATTGAATTCCGGAAGTGTGTCCAAAGCGCGCAACGCTTCACGTGCGGATGATTTATTTTTTATGATGTGTACCCAAAAATCTTTTAGCATAATACGCTTTCAATTCGTTCAATAATTTTTTCTGTTGCACCACCCATGTAATAAATATTGTTGTGCGATAATTGCGGCCGCGAAGCTATGGATTCAATTGCGGCAAGCATTTTTTGCTTCTCTATTTCACAATGAATCACATTGTCTCCATGCGCTCTTCCCTTTTGTCTGTCGCCGATATCTATCACATATTTCCCAAGTGATGCAGCTTCAATAATCCCGCTGGAGGAATTTCCAAACATCATCGCACATGCATTCATCGCGCTTAAATAGCCCGCCGTCCCTAGATTTTCCACCAATGATACTTTTTCCGAATGGCCGAAAGCTTCATTAAACAATGATCTGATAGTATTACCGGATGTATCTGCATTCGGCAATGTGATAACGACACGATGGCTTTTTATCTGGTGAAATGTTTCGATGATCTCTTTTGCATATCCCTCATTTTTTTCCGGTGAAATGGTTTCGGGATGAAAGGTGCAAAGAATGGTTTTTTCGTCGACCTCGATGTTGAATTTCGCCTGTATTTCTGCGTGAGTCATCATTTTCTGCTGATTGAAATGATCTAGTCCCAAAGCTCCAACAGGATATACATGCAGCTTATCATCAATCATTGATCTTACGCGTTCAGCATATTGTTCTGTTGAGGTGAAATGTATCGAACTGAACTGTGTGATGCTGTGACGAAATGCATTATCGATCGCTCCTAACGTTGTTTCTCCTCCATGAAGGTGAGCAAGCTTTAAATTATATGGCGCTGTTGAAGCAACGGCGGCGAACATTTCATAGCGATCACCTAAACAAAATATCACATCGAAATCATTTGCATGTTTTGACCATAGTAAAGAGAATTTTTCCATAGTCTCGCCCATCGACTTTGTTATTGCCTCCGCCGAATCTTCTTCCGGTGTCGTTTCAATTTTATGCGCGACAATAAATCCATCACGTAGAATTTCATCGATGGTGAATCCATGTTTTTTGGAAAGATGCGTGCCGAATGCGATGAGTTGAACGCTATGTAATCCATCAATTTTGAGCTTTCTCAGTAAGGGCAAATAGATGCCATAGTCTGCGCGCGAACTCGTCAATATGCCTATGTTCAGCTTTCGAGGTGTTCCCATTGCAGTTTATCATTTGCTTTTAGATCTTTGATCGTCTTTTTTCCAACGACGGTGTCTACATCCATCGGTGATATACCATCGCCTGGACGCAACATGATGAGATCGCCGGGTACAATAACATGTCCTTGCGGTAATTCTTTGGCGGCGTGAATACTCTTTCTCGCAATTATCATGTTCTTCATTTCCGATGGACTCGGTTCTTTCACTCCGCTACCACTCAGCGCCAATTCAACATTGCGAATTGCCATCACCATCGCCTTCAATTCTGCCGGTTCAAGTGATGCTTTGTGATCCGGTCCTGGCATATTACGATCAAGGGTGAAATGTTTTTCGATAATGGTCGCACCAAGCGCAACAGCAGCTATCGGAATTTCAATTCCCAAAGTGTGATCACTGTACCCAACATCGGTTTTGCATGCATAGCGAAGTGATTCCATCGCTCGCAAATTCACATCTGCCATCGGCGTGGGATATTCAGTGTTGCAATGAAGCACTGTGATGTTTTCTTTTTGTGAACCGGCTTCCATCAAGACATGTGTAGCGGCCATCACTTCCTCCAGTGTGCACATTCCTGTGCTGATGATGATTTTTTCGAAAGCTATCGCCATCAATTCTACGAATGGCTTATTCGTCAATTCTCCAGATGGAATTTTACCAATGTTGATTCCTTTGCTACGCAATAATGCAATGCTCGACTGATCGAAGGGCGTGGAAAGAAAAGCAACGTTTCTTTTTTTACAATGAGCTATCAATGTGTCGTGATCTTCTTCACTCAACTCCAGTCGCTTCAACATTTCCCATTGCGTTTCAATAGGATCACCAGCAGCCTTCTGGTAGTCAGCTTTCTGTGCTGTCTTATTAACGAGCTTGTCCGCTTTAAAACTTTGAAACTTGACATAATCAACACCTGCATCTGCTGCTGCATCGATCAGATTTTTCGCAAGCTCTATATCGCCGTTGTGATTCACTCCGGCCTCGGCTATAATGATTACGTGATTTTTATTATCCATGTGCTTGTTTCTTTTTTCTGAAAATCAACCAGCGATTTTCTTGCAAGTTGCGGATTATTTTTTTAGTCGAACACTGCTCGGAATGTTCACCAGTCGTGATTCGATTTCTATACTGTTTTTCAATCCGTCGTGTATGCACTTATCAAACATTGGCAGCCTGTGCATCAACGCCCATATAGGCCGTGTCATCACCTGTGCGTCATTCGTTTCCTGTAAGAATTTTTCGCGCTTATCTTTTGATGAAAGCATAATCGCATTCAACCAATAATTGCTTCGGGTATTTGCCTCTTCTGCTATGTGTGAAATATTGCTGTCAGCGAAAAAATCGCTGTATGCTTTCGCTGTTGTGCGCTTGTTTTCAATGAATGATTCCAGTTGCTCCAATTGTGCACAGGCGAGTGCTGCATTCAAGTTCGGACAGCGATAATTGTATCCCACATGATCGTGAACAAATTCCCAACGATGTGGAACTTTCGCTTGCGTTGTTAAGTGCTTGGCCATTTTACCAATGGCTTCATCATTCGTAACAATGATTCCACCGCCTCCGCATGTGATGGTTTTGTTGCCATTGAAACTGTATGTTCCGATCCTGCCAAATGTGCCTGTATGTTGTTCTTTGTAAATCGTTCCCAATGATTCGGCGGCATCTTCTACCACCGGTATTCCGAATGTTTCGCAAAGGTTGACGATCTTATCAATTTCCGCAGGTAAACCAAATGTGTGCATTGGTGCACACGCCGATATTTTTTTTCCACTTGGTCGATGTATTGCTACGCCGTTTTTCACATCAACATCCTCAAGAAATTTTTCCAATGCAGTGGCCGATAATCCCAATGTCTTCATGTCGACATCCACAAAACATGGCTCTGCGCCGATATATGAAATAGCGTTGCATGTTGCGATGAAGGATAGTGCCTGCGTGATAACGAGATCGCCACGTTCAACACCCGCAAGCATTAACCCCATGTGCAATGCGGCCGTTCCGTTTACTACAGCGATCGCGTATTTCGCACCGGTATAATCGCGCATCATCTTTTCAAATTGATCTACAAATGGACCAACAGATGACACGAATGTGGAGTCAATTGTTTCTTCTAAATATTTTTTTTCATTGCCGCCAAAATGCGGTGCATGTAGCGGAACAAATCCTTCCGGTGTTTGATAGAGATCGCGGATAAATGTGATTACCTCAGCATTGCCAATGGATTTTTTCGCACTCACAGGTTATAAATATTTGACTTGTATGCGCTTCTGTTATGACTGTCAGCAAACCACTCTATTGTTTGGCGAAGTCCTTCGTCGAGTGATGTTTCGCGTGCCCAGGTTGAATGGCTTTTCAGTTTATCACTATTGCCAATCAATCTGAATACTTCACTTTTCTCCGGACGAATACGCTGCTCATCACCGATGATTTTAGCCATCGGATTGATGATGTTAATGATTTTCTGTGCCAGATCGCCAATGGAAATTTCTTCTCCTGTAGCGATGTTACAATCTTCACCAATCAATGAATCGCTTTCTGCCACTGCAACAAATGCTTTTGCTGTGTCTTTCACATAAAGTAAATCGCGCGTCGGTGTCAAATCGCCGAGTTTGATTTCTTCCATGCCATCCATCAATTGTGTGATGATAGTTGGAATGACTGCTCGTGCACTTTGTCGTGGACCGAATGTGTTGAATGGTCTCACAATACTGATCGGCGTTCCGAAACTGCGGTAAAAAGATTCTGCAATACAATCAGCACCAATCTTCGAAGCTGAATAGGGCGATTGCGGTTGACGCGGATGCTTTTCATCTATGGGCGCATACAAAGCAGTGCCATAAACTTCGCTTGTAGATGTCACGAGTACGCGCGAAATATTCAAGTCTTTTGCGGCTTGTATAATGTTCAAAGTGCCCTTTACATTGGTGTCGATATATGTATCGGGCGAGTGATAGCTGAATGGAATCGCGATCAATGCTGCGAGGTGAAACACAACGTCGATGTCTTTCATTGCCGTGCGCACTCCGTTCGGGTCGCGCACATCACCGGCGAAAATTTCAAGACGCGATTTTTTGTCTTCAGGAAATGTGTCAATCCATCCCCAGGTATTGAAGCTGTTGTAAAAAACATAGGCGCGAACATGCGCGCCTTTCTCCAGTAATTCTTCCACCAGGTGACTTCCGATAAATCCATCGGCACCGGTGACCAATACTTTTTTATTTGTCCAGTTAATCATAAGAGGTCGTAAAAGTCCGAAAAAAAGCGGCTCATGCCAACGATTGCGAGCGAAAGAATGATGGTTTTGAGTATCGAATGGAGTGGAATCTGAATCGAACTTTCGGCAAGCGACTACGAAAGGTGACGAATCTTCACCAGCGGACTGAAAAGATATTCGTAACGTGTGCCTTCTTCAAAGCATCGATATCGTGTGCGAAGGCGCTCTCCTTTCACGAATATGCGGCGGTCGCGACCATATACGAATTTAGCATGGGTCGGGATATCGTCCAGCAATTTCACATCGGGGTGAGAGTTGCGATCGTATTTCGCGAGTGTCTTCGAAAGCGGAATGTCGGAACACGTGGATGCGGAGGGATTGCTTAGATAACTGCTGATGGCTTTGGCAACATCTTCAGGAAAAACACCACGACGTAAAAACGGTCCAAGGGTTCTTTTGAAGTGACTTTTCCATTCCTGGCCATGTGGTTTTACTCTGTCGCGATTTTCTACATAACACGTCAGATGCGCTAGTTCATGCATCAATGTGATCAGAAAAGCATATTGGTTGAGGTTGCCGTTGACAGTGAGGACATGTCGCTTCCCGCGAGGATCTGCGGTGAAGTCGCCCAGTTTGGTGGAGCGGGGAGGAGTGATCTCCAAATGATGAGGATGCTCACGCAGCATCTGGCACGCGAGCTCTACCGAGTCTTTCGGTAAGAATGGCTCAAGGGCGGCTTCCAGATTCGTGCTGTTCTTCATACTCGGTTTGCTCGTAAGTCAGGTTGATTTGATCGTTCCACTTAGGGCATGTGCGGCACTTGGGCTTTTTATTTGCCTTACATGATGCAACAAAAGCGAGGAGGCAGAACAAGAAAATTATTCTGCTCAGTCGGAATTTCATAGAAACGATTTTACCTTACAAATATATTTCGCCCAAATTGTAATTCATAGATGAGCCAGCAAATTCTCCATATTATTCTACTTATCGCAGCAACGACGGGCTGGATACTGTGTTCTTTCCCCATGCTCCGTTATATGGTAGAAGCCACTGAAGGCCGCTACAAATGGCAACTTCTGCTTTGGATCGTGTTGATGATCATATCGATCTTCCTCTTCAAACTTTCCATCTTCTCACTCACAGGTTGGCCCGCTCCGGATTCCTGGTCCAGTCGTCTCTTCCTTGGGTTCGGACTGTTTGCTTCGTATCTCGTGCCGTTTGGGAGGGAATATCTGGGGAGGATTTTTAAAAAATGATTTTGAGATTTAAGGATTTGATGATTTTCACGCGGATTTACACAGATGAGGTAGCAGATTTACGGAGATTTTTAAATTTAAAATCCTCTTGATTTTGAAATCAGCGTGAATCTGCTACCTCATCTGTGTAAATCAGCGTGAGACTTTAATCTGAAGATTAGAACGGAATCAATAAATATCAAAACGCGATTCACCACACAAGTCAGAAATTACAAATCGCAAATGAGCAACGCCTCCCTTAACATCCCTTTGTCATCTATTTCCTCCACGCAACGCAGCTATTCCAGCCTCGCATCTTAAGTTTGCCGTTCTTGACTGCCATATATCAACATATCGGAAAGTATTGCATCCTCCTCGGGAATGTTTTCAGCAAACCTGAGAAGCGCAGCATTTACCGTAAACTCATCGCGCAAGAGATCGACAAGATCGGTTTGCAGTCATTGGGAATTGTTGCACTGCTTTCTTTGTTTATGGGTGCTGTTGTTACTTTGCAAACTGCCGCAAACATCGATAGTGGTTGGATTCCTCGTTGGACCATTGGCTTCACTACTCGTCAAACAATGATCCTCGAATTTTCTTCGACCATCGTTTGTCTCATCTTGTCAGGTAAAGTGGGCGGTAATATTTCTTCGGAAATTGGCACCATGCGCATCACAGAACAAATCGACGCCATGGATATCATGGGTATCAATTCTGCGAGCTATCTCATCTTGCCGAAGATTATCGCAGCAATGTTCATCTTCCCTTTTCTCGTGATTATTTCAATGTTTCTCGGAATTGGTGTTGGTGCGTTGGTAGGACAAGCAGCCGATGTCATTTCATTCACCGATTATGAATATGGTCTACAGTATTCCTTCGAACTTTTTCAGGTGAGCTATTCACTCATCAAAACTGTAGTATTTGCTTTCATCATCACCAGCGTGAGCGCTTATCACGGTTACAATACACGCGGAGGCCCTCGGGAGGTTGGACAAAGCAGTACGCGTGCAGTTGTTTATAGTATGGTGCTCATACTTATCGCTAATTATGTGCTTACGCAATTGCTTCTTCTGTGATTGAGGCAAACAACATATCGAAAAGTTTTGGAAGCAATCATGTGCTCAAAAATGTCTCGGCGAAATTTTTTCCCGGTAAAGTGAATTTCGTCATCGGGCAAAGTGGTTCTGGGAAGTCTGTTCTCACAAAGTGTATCGTCGGACTCATGGAAGTGAATAAAGGCAATGTTGTTTTCGATGGCCGTAATTTCACTGTTCTCGATCGCTGGGATAGAAAAGATATACGTCAGGAAATGGGGATGCTGTTTCAAGGATCAGCTTTGTTCAGTTCGATGACAGTGGAAGAAAACATTTTGTTTCCACTGCAGATGTTCAGCAATATGTCGAAAAGTGAAATGCTCGACCGTGTCAATTTTTGTTTGAAGCGTGTGAATCTCGAAGGTAAGAATAAGCTTTATCCCAGCGAACTTTCTGGTGGTATGCAAAAGCGTACAGGTATCGCTCGCGCAATTGCCATGAATCCTAAATATCTTTTTTGTGATGAACCCAACTCTGGTCTCGATCCGCAAACTTCTATTGTCATCGATAATCTCATACGCGAAATCACTTACGAATTTGGTTCTACAACTGTTGTGATTAGTCACGACATGAACTCGGTCATTGAAATAGGTGATCACATCAATTTCATACATCACGGCGAGCTTTGGTGGAAAGGAGACAAGAGCGAAATTCTTACCTCAGATAACAAAGAGCTGAATGACTTCGTTTTCCCTTCTGATTTCATGAAGGAGATCAAGGAGAATTTAAAAAGATGACCACAATTCGTTTGGGTGTTTTACCAGATTGGAACAAAGAATTTAGTCGGACTGTTCAAAGTTCCTGGTTCCTAGTTCCTGGTTCTCGCGAAAATTTTCCATTCGCTAAACAAAGAAATTGAAGTGCAACGGTCATTGATTCAATTACAAGTTATGGCCTGCGCGAATCTCCAAGTCATTAAATCTCTAATTCACCAACTCATAAATTCGTTTCGCGTTCAAATCGCAAATCATTTAACGGAACACACTCAACCTCTCCGCATCCAACCTCAAAAACACAAACAGCAATAGCGTAAATCCAATCAATGATGATCCTCCGTAACTCATAAACGGCAACGGAATTCCAATGATGGGGGCAAGGCCTATCACCATTCCAACATTGATCAACAGGTGCATGAAAAATATGGATGCTACACAGTATCCATAAACACGTGAGAACTGTGATCGTTGTCGTTCCGCAAGATTGATGATACGGATAATAAGGAAAACAAAAAGTCCTACAACACCCAAGCTGCCCAGGAATCCCCACTCTTCGGAGATCACGCTGAAAATAAAATCTGTCCAACGCTCGGGCACATATTTGTTTTTTGTCATAGGTCCTTGTCGGAAACCCTGACCGAAAAAACCACCGTTGCCCACAGCGATTTTCGCCATGCGCGCGTTGTATCCGGGGTCGTCTTTTTTCGCTTTTGGAATGATTGCCGCAGCATCTGCTGTCTCGGCATCGGTCATCATGCTTTCTCGGTCTTCTTCATTTTCCTCTAGTCCGAGTGTCACATAAATACGCGACTTCTGGTGCTTGGCAAGTACGCTGTCTACTAAAAAGTTTACTGAGAAACTAAAACCGATCGCAGCAATTGTTGAAAGCGCTGTGATGAGATAAAGTTTTTTTCTGTTTCGCGGAACAATGAAATATTTCACCAGGAAGAGGAAGATCAAACCCACGATCAATACTAACAACATCAGTATGAATACACCGCTCTGCTCTCCAAAGATTGGATACGTGAATTTGTTGAATCCGGTGATGATACTCAAAACTCCGAAGACGATTGCTCCAAGTCCAATGATGAGCACGTTACCGGAAAGTCCTTCTCTGTATAGCGCTAAAATGAATGCGACAAATGTGAGCAAGCTTCCTACATCGGGTTGAAGTAGGATGAGTGCTGCAGGCAAGCCAATAATCATCGCAGCAACCACTCTCGTCTTCCATGTATTGAATTTTGCTTTTGTGTTAGAGATGTATTTCGCCAGCATAAGTCCAACACCAATCTTCGCAAACTCTGCAGGTTGTAATGCAAAACCGCCGAGTTGTATCCAAGCTTTCGCGCCATTTACAGTTGTTCCAATTACTAAGACAAGAGCTAGCAGTAGAATGAAGAAACTGTAAATGATGTAAGCAAATTTGTTGAAGAATTCACCTTCCATGTACAACACCATTAAACCTAGAAATGCCGAGATGACCATGAAGAGAAATTGCTTTCCATATTCTTGTGAGAGATCAAACGCATTGGGGTGCGTATCAACTACTGCGGCACTGTAAATATTCATCCAACCAAAAATGACCATCGCCAAATAGATGATGACAGTGAGCCAATCTACGTTGGCTAGTGGATGTTGTCTGCCTAAACTCATCGGTCTAAAAAGTTTGCCTCCATAATTATTTTCTCGCGCGGCTTACTTGAATTTGCAATGGTGTCATTGAGGTATTTTTCAATCAACAAAGTTGCAACCGGTGCGCTCCATGTTCCACCAAATCCTGCGTTCTCTGTGTAAACTGCAATCGCAATTTTAGGATCTTCTTTGGGTGCGAAACAAATGAAAACGGCGTGGTCTTTTTTACCACCGGCATTCTGCACGGTTCCGGTTTTTCCACAAACTACAATGTCTTTCAAAGCTGAACGCGCGCCAGTTCCTCCCGGTTGCATTACTTTTTCCATGGCGTTGATCACGGTGGTATAATATGTCGCATCAATACCGAGATCATAGCGCACCAGAAATTCATCCCGGGGTTTTCCGCCCAAACCAATTTGTTTGACTGTATGCGGTGACACATACCAACCGCGATTGGCAATGATGCTTGCCATGTTGCACATCTGTAGAGGTGTCACCAGCATTTCACCTTCGCCTATACTCAATGAATAAATGGTTGAGAATGCCCATTGTTCCTTGCCATACCACTTGTCGTAAAAAGAAACTCCGGGTACATTTCCTTTTTTCACACCGGGTATATCTGTGTGCAAATCTGTGCCAAAACCAAAACGTTGAATGTAGCCTTGCCAAATTTCAAGACCAAGACGAGCATCTCTGAAACGGCTTTGTTTGTCGCGTCCGCCTTCCACTACCCTGTGCATCACTTCTCTGAAATATGGATTGCAACTGTGCACAATCGCCATCTCCAGATCATCGTAACTATGATTGCCGTGACAACCGATTATTCCGCGATTACAAGTAATTCTTGTTTGTGGTGTAATAGCTCCAACTGATAATGCGGTAAGTGATTGGGCAAGTTTAAAAATGGAACCGGGACGATATTGTGCTTGTGTAGCACGGTTGAACAACGGCTTCTGCGGATCGTTATTCATTACATTGAAATTGTGTCCACGGATGCGGCCAACAAGTAAATTGGGATCATACGTAGGCGCAGATACCATGCAAAGTATTTCACCGGTTGATGGTTCAATCGCAACGATACATCCGCGCTTATTCTGCATCAACTCTTCGCCGTATTTCTGTAGCTTAGCATCCAACGTGCAAATGAGATCAGCACCTTGTGTTGCAGGTTTGTCTTCCTTATCTCCCTGTTGATCTTTGATGTTTCCAACGTTGTCGCGAAATGCGTAGTTGATTCCTTTCACACCTCGCAACTCTTCTTCATACGATTTCTCAATGCCGCTCTTTCCGAGGTACTCCTGCTTTGTATAGTAAGTGCTGTTCTTGTATTCGGTAGGTGAAATTTTTCCTACATCTCCCAGAAATAATGCCCCCACACTTTCGGGATAAACACGGAGCGTTCGTGATTCGGCAAAGAAACCACGAAACTTGTAAAGCTGTTCTGATATCGCTGCATAATCGGCAGGTGTAATCTGTTCTACCAACAACTGCGGCCTATGAAATTCTCCTCGCGCACGCGCCTTTGTAAACAGATTCGTGATGTCTTCGGTTTTTATTTTTAGAAGACTACAAAGTGATGTCGTGTCAAATGGAACAACTTTTTTTGGAACGACCATCAAGTTGTAAACTGTTTGATTCGTTACAAGCATCCTTCCTGCACGATCATAAATAATTCCTCGCGGTGGATACAATGGAATCTCTTCTTCTGTCAATGCAATGGCTTGCTCACGCCATGTGGAACTTACAACCTGAAGAAAAAACAAACGAATCACGAAGATGATTGCGATCACGCAAACTATCAGAATGATGGTGATGCGTCGCCCGTCGAGATTCACGACTGCATTGATTTAGAATTGTAAATAAGATATTGCCCGATGGTCATCAACACAATCGTTGCAATTGAACTCAACAGTATATGAAATACTTGATAGAAGAAATCAGAAAAACGAAAGACCTCCATGATGAAAAACCATCCGTGATGTATGAATGTCAGTACTCCCGCATATGCAAAATACCATGCAAGTCCCATGCGCTGAACTGTCGGCTTCTGAGTGAGATCATAGCCTTCACGTGGTGAAAGAAATTTCTGTACGATAGGCTGCATATATCCGAGCGCAACGCATGCTGAAGTGTGAAGACCAATCGGACCTGAGAAATAATCCATCATCATTCCCACCACAAAGCTGATCGCAAGTGTCAGCCAACGAGGTGTTTCGAATGGAAGCATCAATATTCCAAAGATGTATATCCATGGAAAAATGAGGCCGTCAAACAATTGGATTCTGCTTACCACAAGACTTTGCAGCAAGATCAGAAAAACAATTCTGACGATATTAATGACGATTGTTTGTAGCATCCTCTTGCTCCACCTTTTTGATGAGACTGTCTTGTTCTGTTTTGAAAATGTCGTTTACCAAAAGCACGTGATCAAGTTTTCGAAAGTCAGCGCCCAATCTGATTTTGATGACGTGATAATCGTTGTCACTCTCATCATCAATGTCTATAACATAACCCGCAACGACATTGGCAGGAAAGAATGTAGAATATCCCGATGTAACAACTGTATCTCCTGGTTGCACCGGAATGTTTTTTGGAATGTCAATTACATCAGCAATGGATGCATCACCACCCGGCCATACCAGAGATCCAAATGATCCCGAACGTCCCAGTCGCACGCTCGCTTTGAAATCTGAATGTAACACAGGCATCACTACCGCAAAATGTTCACTCACACTGCGCACAACACCCACAATATTCCCTCCGGCTAGTACGCCCATGTCGGCTTGAATGCCGCCATTCCATCCTCTGTCTAGCGTGAGATAATTTTTCTCGCGATTTACTGAAGCATTCACCACTTTAGCTGTGCGATAGTAGTAGCGCTGTTTTGTGAGCGTGTCTATGATGGTTCCAACGTCAGATCTTACCGAGTAATAGTTCTCAGGAGCTTCACTGCGCAACTGCGCATTCTCGAGCGATAACTGATCGTTGATCTCGCCTAGTCGCAAGTATTCTGATAGCTCGGCGCGCTGTGTATAGACACTTCCAACCCAATCGCTACTGTGGCGAATAAATTCTGCCTGATGAAAATTGTTGTTCTTGAAAAGAAATATCAAAGCCACAATCTGAAGCACAAGAAAAAGCAGGAACAGATAAAACCTTTGTATCAGTGCCAGGATATTCTTCATCTCGTATAGTAGCTATCAGCTGTAATTTCCGTCAATGACCACCGCGAATTTTCACTCTAATCGAGAAAGTAAATTGCGTTGAACACATTCATCATTCCCTCATCAGGAACTGGAACTTGTTGATGTTTTTGAGTGCGATTCCCGTGCCGCGTGCAACCGCGCGCAATGGATCGTCTGCCACGTGCACCGGTAATTTGGTCTTCATCGAAATTCTTTTGTCAAGTCCTCTCAACAATGCACCTCCTCCGGCAAGATAGATTCCTGTCTTATAAATATCCGCCGATAATTCCGGTGGGGTATTCTCAAGACAACTCATGATCGCCTCTTCAATTTTGGAAATTGATTTGTCAAGTGCATGTGCAATCTCTGAATAGGAAACGGAAATTTCTTTCGGGATTCCGGTCATCAAATCACGACCACGAACATTGTAATCCGCCGGTGGATTGTCAAGCTCCGGCAACGCAGCTCCAACTTCAATTTTGATTTGCTCTGCTGTTCTTTCTCCAATCAAAATGTTATGCTGTCGACGCATATACTCTTCGATGTCTTGTGTCAGCTCATCTCCGGCAACGCGAATATTTTTATCGGTAACAATTCCTCCAAGCGCTATAACAGCAATCTCAGATGTGCCGCCACCTATGTCAATCACCATGTTTCCCATCGGCTCTTCTACGTCGATTCCAATTCCTATAGCTGCAGCCATTGGCTCGTGTATGAGATAAACCTCTTTCGCTCCGGCGTGCTCGGCGCTGTCCTTTACAGCGCGCTTTTCAACTTCTGTGATTCCTGAGGGAATGCAAATCACCATGCGCAGTGATGGTTGAAACAATCCTTTACTGCGAGGTATCATCTTGATCATTCCCTTGATCATGTCTTCTGCTGCATGGAAGTCTGCAATCACTCCATCTTTCAGTGGACGTATCGTCTTAATGTTCTCGTGTGTTTTGCCATGCATCTGCTGTGCGGTACGGCCAACAGCAACTGTCTTGTTGTTGGTGCGATCGCGCGCAATGATGCTCGGTTCATCCACAACGACCTTGTCATTTTGAATGATGATGGTGTTGGCTGTGCCAAGGTCAATGGCTATTTCCTGCGTCAGGAAGCTGAATAGGCCCATGCTTTATTTGCTCGTAGTTTTGTGTGTTTTCCCTGCTGTTTTCTTCCAAAGCCTTACAATGCGCGGCATTCAAGATAATTTTAAAAAACTGGTTCAAAGATATTTGTCTGCTAAGGCTTGTGAGGACGCAGGCTTTCAACAAATGAACCGAGTTATTAACCGCGTTTGGGATTTCATTTTGCAAATTTTACTTTGTGAATGCTTGATTTTCTTCTTGAAATCTCTTGTTTTTTTCGCAACTTGATGTTGTGCGTAGATTGTACATTGAGGAAGGTGGTGTTCCTTCTGATCAGCGGAAATGTTCAATGATATCAGGACGTTCTTCAGATTTTTATGGTGTCAATTTTCCATTGCACCTTTCAACTTATCACATCAAATTTTAGGATTAAAAAAAAAAGACTGCCAACAAGTGACAGTCTTTTTCTCCGGTTGAACCGTTTCGCAAAAAATCAAAAACTACTTTCTTACAATCATTTTTTCAGTTCGGATTTCTTGACCATTAATAAATTCAATGACATACATACCCGATGCTAATGGCTGATCGAAAATTACAACTGTGTTCAACGATTCTTGCGCAATAAATCTATTGCTGTATATCACTCGACCCGTATAATCAACTACGCGCATAAACACTTCTGTCCCCTTCAAATCTGTCAGGTTGATGTTCAACATTTTACCGTCATTCGGATTTGGATAAATGCCCGCAACGATAGATGATGTCATCGACTTTTCATTGTCTTGAATGAGCCCATCTTCCGGAAGCATTATCGATGCCGCTGTGTTGCCAACACTCACAAGTTGTGCCGGACCATAAACTCCACTGCCGTATGCAAATTCTGGGCGAATGCGAACACTCCATGCTCCGGCATTTCCCAGATATGGGAGCACTCCCAGTGGCATGTATGGATTGGAATTGGGTGTTGCGTATGGCGTAGCTAAACCAATTGGTGTGTTGTTGCCGCAATTGGTCACTGGCGTGAATTCATACGTGTAGCCAGTCGCACCGCATGCATTTGTATTTCCTGCAATTGGTGTTCCGATGAGGTAATTGCTTCTCAACAATGACCCGGGACAACGTTGACTGCTCTTCACTTCTATGAGCGGTTGTGCTGAAATTGTTACGCCGCTACAATTCGCAGCACTTGCGCTTCCCAATACGGTGATGGGTTCAGCTGCGCCAACACTATTTGTCAATGAGTACAAAACATCTACTGTCACATCATACACTCCGCCATATCTCAAGTTGAGGGTAGGGTTGGATAGTGATGTTAGTCCATTTGTTCCTGTCACTGATGTTGTTCCCGATGCACCACCACCAACTCCGGTGAAGTTAAAGCCATAACTTACAAATTGCGATGATGATCCTCGGAATATGGCTTTGTAACTGTTGCAAAGTGGAAAGCCATTCACTGGAATAGTATAAGCACACCAGCTAGGCATTAAATGTTGAATGCACAGTGTAAATACACCGGATGCTACATTGCTCGCTGAACCTACAGAGATATAGTAAACATTTCCTGCTGTAAGTCCTGCTATGTTTAGTCTTTCGAAATCACCATTACCACTTCCTGCGTTCTCCACTCCACCGGGAACTAACGTGAAATTGTCTCCCGTTTTTGTGTAAAGCTCTATAACATCATCTACCAAGCCGCTTGTCAAAGTGATACTTACTGCGCTGGATTGTGCTGTGAATTTGTACCACACATCGTTACCATTGAAGTTGCTTGATTGTGGCGAGTCGCCAGCATTTGTGCAATCACCGGTAATAACATAACAATTAGGATATGCTCCATTTGAACTATACGAAACGTTCGTTGCTGCATAAGGTGAATCATTGACTATCGCACTTGTGCATGCACTGCATTCTCCATAACAAACTGCACTGATGGATATGTTGGAATTGACTACTGTTATAGTTCTGTTCCCGAAAACATTGCAAGGTCCGGGAACAGATTCATCTGTGCCCCAACTATTGCCCAAAAGGAATTTGTATTCATGTGAACTGTTCGGGTTGAGATTCAGTGTTACGCTGTAAACGCCATCACCGTTGGCATCAGTCATAGGTATACCCGACGGACTCCATTCCGGATAGCCGGCTGATCCGAAATTTCCTGCGAGGTGAACACCACCCGCAGCCACTATCTGATTGGATACATTCACATTGAAAGTTACTTGTGGCAATACAACACAATTATTGCAAGATGAAAAGCACGCCACAGGTAAAGCAGTATTGGCGGAAACTGCAACACTCAAAGTGCGGTTGTTTCCATTGCCACATGGCCCACCAAGATTTCCTTCATAGCTGGCTCCATTGATGAATTTGTACTCATAAGAAGCTCCCTGTGGAAGATTTACTGTATAGCTGTAAACTCCTCCTCCAACTGCGGTCATCTGCTGTGGTGTGGACCAGTTTGCAGGTGGAAAACTTCCATTCACATATACGTTTGCTCCCACAGTCTCATTGGACATATTCACTCTGAAGGTAACATTGTTTGTTGCCGGACAAGCACCGCACAATCCAAAACATGTGAGGGCAACGGTTGCATCTGAACCACCTACTGTATAGGTTCGGTTATTTCCATTGCCGCAGGGATTGCTAATATTTCCTTCATAGCTAGCGCCATTCACAAACTTGTATTCGAATGAAGCGCCTTGGTTGAACAATCCGGCATAAGTGTAAAGACCGCCACCACCATTGGTCATCAAAGCTGGGGCCCAACCATTGAATGATCCTGAAATGTAAACGCTTCCGCCAACTGTTTGTTGTGACATGTCAACCTGGAATGTGATGTTCACCTGAGGAAGTGGTGTGTTCACTGTGTAGGTGTAATTGCCCGGACCCGCATTCAAAAAACGGATGGTTACTTTGTCTGCATCCGCTACCGGTGGCGATGTAACTGTTGTCGAAAAAAAGTAATAATCAACTTGTGTTGCTGCGGCTTGCGCCGGAATTGTAGCTGTGCCGACTGCGCCTGTAAATGAAACAGGAACCAAAGTCGATGTAGTAAAATTATTGTTGGTCCATCTCACATAAACTATTTCCTCTGCGCTTGGAGCTGCACTAGTGTTTACAGTTACTACTACGGCATCGGTGTCGGTCACGTTGCCGTTGGTCGGTGCCTGAGACGAAGAGCTCAATAACACAGGCTGTGAAGATGTTTCCATGAAAATAGCCTGTGCATTGTTATATCCATTGTCGATGTAGTTCATGGTATACCACTTTCCATTTGTCAATGTAATGTTGCTGTTTCCACCTGCTCCAATGAAATGCGTTTGAAGCGTATTCATCGTCACCCCTGTTCCACCCCATTGGTTGTTCCAAGGACTGCCTGTTGGTCCTGAGGAGAATTTGAAATCGTGATTGCCATCAACCACGTTTCCGCCGCTTGATGCGGCACTGAAAATGGCGCGCCAGCGAACTGTGCCTGTGCTTATCTTAATCAGTTGTCCGCCACTTACCTGACTTGGATTGGCAAGCACAGTGTTGTTGGTTGGTACATTCGTCCAACCATTCCAGTTACCCGGCATGTTGATACCTTCTGGCTCATAGAGATACTGCGCAATAGCCATAGTTGCAAAACACAACATAACTGCAGAGAATAGAATTTTTTTCATTTTGTAGAGTATTGTTTAAATAACGTTTTGATGTAGGTTTCGAAATCAGCACATGAAATTCATCACTGTATTGCGACGCTTTTCATTTATCCCGAAAGTCATCACAAGTGTACTAAAGACACTAACAAAGTGTACTTTTTACACAGAGTTTTTTTACTACTTTTCTGTTATTGCTATTTCGGCTTGAAAGCGCATACGAAAAATCTTGTCGAATGTCAAGTACATAACGGGCTGAAACAAGAAAGGGCCGCCGTTACCGGCAGCCCCTTCTTTTACCTAACAAAAGAAAAACTATTTTCTGACTATCATTTTCTCGGTGATGTATTGATCGTCCAATTTAAACTCAATCATATACATACCGGCGGTCAGACTCTGTTCGAAACTGATCACTGTGTTGAGTGATCCCGCAATAGCAAGTCGGTCGCTGTAAACTACTCTTCCGGTAGCATCCATTATGCGGATGTAAACTTGCTCTGATGCAGCATCCGTCAGATTGACGTTGATCATATCTCCGCGATTCGGATTTGGATAAATGCTGGCAATAGGTTGAATCAAAAGCGACTTCTCATTGTTATCGAATAATTCTTCTTCAGGAAGCATAACGTTTGCTGATGTTCCATTGATAGTGATGACACGTGCGGCTCCATAAGCACCTGCTCCGTAATTGAAATTAGGTCTGATCTTCACATACCATGTACTTGCATTTTGTGAGGCAGGCAACACACCCAATCCTAGGTAAGGATTAGAGTTGGAAGTTGTAAAAGTTACAGGTATTGATATCGCTGTTTGATCCCCGCAACTCACCAATTGAGTAAATTCAAAAGTATAACTGATAGCGCTGCAAGCATTGCTGTTGCCCGCAGTTGGCACGCCAATCAAGTAGTTGCTGCGAAGCAGTGTTGCAGGGCATAGTTGACTGTTTTTTACTTCAATCAATGGTTGTTGCATGATGGTTACACCGGTGCAATTGGGAGCACTCACTGAACCGGTTGAGGTGATACTTGTCGACTGACCTACACCGTTGGTTAGCACATATAAAACATCTACTGTTACGTCATAAACACCACCAAAACGAAGTCCCAATGCCGGATTGGATAATGCAATCAATCCATTCGTTCCTGATAGTGAAGTAGTGCCACTCGCTCCTCCACCTACGCCTGTGAAATTGAATGTGTATGACACTTGATTGGCAGCCGATCCGCGGTAGATCGCTTTGTAACTATTGCACAGCGAGAATCCACCGGCTGGAATTGTATAGGCACAATAGCTTGGCAATAGATGTTGTATGCAGAGTGAATATGCACCGCCAATGATATCGGAGGTTGATCCAATGGACAAATAGTATGTCTGTCCCAGTGTCAATCCTGAAATGTTGAGTCTTTCGAAATCATCAATTCCGGTTGCTTTGTTTTCTTCTCCTCCGGGTACAAGCGTGAACGTGTGTCCGGTTTTTGAATACAACTCTATCACATCATCAACAATAGAACTGGAGAGTGTAATCGATGCGGCCGATGATTGCGCAACAAACTTGTACCATAGGTCTTTACCACCGAAGCCTGCTGACTGTGGAGAGTTTGTCGCAACAACTGTGCTGGATATAAATGGATAGCAATTCGGATAATTCTGATTGGAACTATATGCAACATTCACCGCTCCGTATGGAGAATCATTGATAATTGAAACAGCACAATTGGTGCAACTTCCAAAACATACAGATGGAAGAGAAATGTTTGTCGCCGGTACTGTGAGCGTTCTGTTTCCGCCGACACTGCAACCTACAGGTAATGTTTCTTCGTAAGCCCAGATATTTCCACTCAGGAATTTGTATTGATAACTCGCATTGCGGAACAGATTCAATGTCACTGTGTATACGCCGTCTTCGTTCGCGTCTGTCATCGCTATTCCCGCCGGATTCCAGTCAGGATAACCGGCTGATCCAAAATTTCCTACAAGGAATACACCTGTCTGACTCACACTATGATCGGCAACATTTACATTGAATGTTACTTGCTGTATCGGCAAGCAATTGTTGCAAAAAGAGAAACAAGCAACTGTAAGATTGGTACTTGCTAAAGCAGGCACATTGATCACGCGGTTGTTGCCATTTCCGCATGGAGTTGATATTGCATTTTCATAGGTCGATCCATTGATGTATTTGTATTCGAAGGTCACACCTTGTGGCAAAGTGAGCGTTGTTGTGTACACTCCGTTGCCAACTGATGTCATTTGTATCGGTGTGGTCCAATTTGTAATTGGAAAATTGCCATTGATGTAAATGTTACCCGCTACAATCTCATTCGATAAATTCACATTGAAAGTAACATCATTCGTTGGAGGACAATTGGAGCAAAGGCTGAAACACGCCACAGGAATGAGTACTGCAGATGTGCCTACATTGAAGGTTCTATTGGTGCCGTTGCCGCATGGTGCTCCAAGATTTGACTCGTATGTCGATCCATTGATGAACTTATATTCAATGGCTGTGCTTTGATTGATCGTTGTTGAATAAGTGTAAAGTCCTCCTCCTGCACTCGCCATCTGTACCGGATTCCAGCCACTGAACGTTCCTGCGATGTTCACGTTGCCGGAAACAACCTGCTGTGACATATTCACCTGGAACGTAACATTCACAGGAGGCACTGCAGCGTTCACGTTGTAGAAGAAATTTCCTCCACCGGAATTTAGAAAACGTATGGTCACTTTATCTACATCGGCAATCGAAGGATTATTTACCGTGGTAGAAAAGAAGTAATACGAGACCAGTGTTGAAGCAGCCTGCGGTCCAATAACACCGGTTCCTACAGATCCCGTAAAACTAAGAGGTGTGATACTTGAAGTGGTAAAATTGTCAATGCTCCACCTTACATATATAAGTTCTTCAGGGCTTGGTGAAGCGCTTACATTCAAGGTCACCGTCACTGGATCAGTACTCGATACATTTCCATTGGTAGGAAGTTGTGTCGCGGAATTGAGTGTTACAGGTTCGCTTGAAGTTTCCATAAAAATGGCCTGAGTGTTAACATATCCGTTGTCTATGAAATTCATTGAGTACCATTTGTTATTGCTCACTGTAACATTGTTATTGCCGGGAGCAAAACTTTCTTCGCCAAAATTGTATGTCTGTAATGTATTCAATACGACACCTACATTTCCCCATTGGTTAAGCCAGGGTGTGCCGGCTGGTCCTGAAGTAAACTTGAAATCATAGTTGCCTCCTACAATGTCTGCTCCACTTGAAGCCACACTAAAGATGGTCTGCCATCTAAACTTTCCGGTAGTAATCTGTACCAGTTGTCCACCGGCAAATTGATTAGGGTTCACCAATACAACATTGTTGGTGGGAGGATTCACCCAAGAGTTCCAAGCTCCTGGCATATTGATTCCCTCCGGTACATAAATAAATTGTGAAAGAGCGATTTGGCTCATGCAGCCGAACACGACAGCGAAAAATAAATTTTTCATTTTGATTAGGGTTTTAGGTTGGTTTAATTTCCCTTACTGAGTCTTCTAAACCGCACAGGGGATGCCCGTTTGCTCTATCGTACATCAGTAAGACATATCGAATCTAAAAAAAAATGTATCCGAAAATCATAATTATTTTATTTAACATTTGTGCTTTTAGAATGTGGTTGATTCTATTGAGAATTCGGTAGAAAAAAAATTCAACAAAAAAAAGCTGCCCCAATGAAGGGGCAGCTTTGCAAATTTTAATCAGAAAAAATTATTTTCTCACGATCATTTTCTCACGATCATTTTCTCCGTTACGATATTGTTATCCATGTTGAATTCAATCATGTAAACACCTGATGACAGACTCTGATCAAATGCAATGATGGTATTCAATGAACCTGAAGCAGCAAAACGATTGCTGTAAACTACACGGCCCATCACATCCATTATACGCACATATACCTGCTCTGATGTTACATCAGTAAGATTGATGTTCAACATTTCTCCGGAGTTAGGATTCGGATAAATGCTAGCGACAACTTCTGCTTCTGTTGTACGATATGTATCATTCAATAACGCTTCTTCATTGATCATGACACTCGCTGATGTACCACTCACCGCAACATACTTTGCCGGTCCATAAATGCCTGTTCCATATCCGAAGTTCGGACGGATGCGCACTCTCCATGTTCCTGTATTCGCAAGCAATCCAAGATTTCCAAGAGGCAAGTATGGAGTGCCCATTGGTGTGTTGTACTCTACCGCCAAACCTACCGGCGTTGTATTGCTGCAATCTGTCACTTGTGTGAATTCATACGTGTAATTGACAACAGAGCAAACGTTTGGACTTCCGCTCACAGGAGTACCAATGAGGTAATTGCTTCTGAGAAGAACAGCGTTACATTGTTGCGCAAGTTTCACCTCCATATTTGGCTGTGTCATAATGCTTACGTTGCTGCAATTCGCAGATAGTGTGCTACCAAGCACATTCACTATCTGATCCACATTCAATCCATTTTTCAAAGTGTATCGAACGTCAACAGTTACATCGTAGATGCCGCCATAACGCAATGCAAGTGTTGCACCTGACAAAGTCGTTAATCCGTTGGTGCCACTAATGGTTGTGAGTCCTGAAGCTCCGCCGCCAATGCCTGTAAAGTTGAAGGAATATGTTACGCCTTGTGCAGGTGATCCGCGATAGATCGCTTTATAAGATGAACACAGTGAGAAACCTCCCGCTGGAATGGTGTACGCACAACCGCTAGGCATTAAGTGTTGTATGCAAAGTGTAAATGCACCACCCACTGCTCCAGTGGCAGCTCCAACTGAGATGTAATAAGTAGTTCCCGGAACCAGTGTAGACAATACCATTCTCTCGAAGTCACCATTGCCGGTAGCTACGTTCTCTGTTGCGATCAATGTGTAGGTATTGCCCGCACGTGTATAAAGCGCAATGGCATCATCCATCGTCGAACTCGTCATTGTGATGGCAGCACCGTTTGTCTGTGCAACGAATTTGTACCATGAATCCGGTCCTGAGAATGTTCCTGACTCAGCAGAATTGTTGGCGATGGTATTGTCACCATTTATTGAATAGCAATTCGGATAATTCATGTTGCTGCTGTATGCAACATTCGGCGCGCCGCTCGGAATGTCGTTGAGGAAATTACCAGGACAACCCTCATCAATATTTCCATCACAGTTGTCATCAATATAATTTCCGCAAACTTCAGGAGATGGAATTAATGGAGCATCGGTAGATAAAATCACGCGTGGTGTTGCAGTGCCTCCTGTTGGATTCACGGTATTCGCACCACCCGGCCAGATACCATCAGCATCAGAAGAAGCACAACCGGCAATGGCGCCATCTGAAAATTGACGCTGCTCAATACGTCGAATACCGTTTGGCAATGTATTCGGAATAATTAATCCATAAGCACCTGCTATACCTTCCACGTTTGTGGCATAAAAAGTAGAATAGGAATTTGTGGCGTTATCGTTTAGTGAGCCATCTGACTCAACAAATGTTCCCGCAATCGGACGACCGGATCCGGTGGTGTTGTCATAAACGAAAACGAAGTTTTTTGCAGGCGCCCCCGAGTTACCACGCAATGCAGTCCCTTGTGCTGCGAGCGCTCCAAACTCAATTACCTTCACACTGTTTGCTGTGGTAAGCCTAACTGTTGTGGCTGTTCCGTTATTTCCATTATTCAAGCTGATACGACAATACACATCAGCGCCTGGGTTAAAGCGTGTGGCATTTCCCGTAGGCTCTGTGATAAACCAACCCGTATAAGAACCGGAACCATCAGTTGTAAATTCTCCGTAATTGCCGGCAGTAGACAAACTAGTGCCGCCGCTTCTTATAAAGCCTGCTATATCAGCATAGATTGCATTACCTGCACCACCGGAGTTTGCAGGATCTGTTCCAAGCACAACCCCATTGATATATCTGAATGTACTATTTGGCTTAAGACCATTCAGGGTCACACGATATGCATAAGGCATACGGTTCGTATTCGTTGGCTGCTTGCCTTCAATATATTCAGGAAGGATTACTTCAGTAAGTGATGCCGTTGACACTGTGATATTCGACGAAGTCGTCGCAGGAAGCGCTCCTGCGTTCACATCAATTTGTTTTACACCAGGTTGATCGAATGAAATATCATTAAAAATTGCAACACCTGCAGTGATTGGTTTAGTGACTGTTCCAAGAACATTGCCTGTTCCGGAATTCAACGTAATTGTTGCACTGCCCGAGTAATTAACATCTACTGAATTATCCGGTCTGCGCGCCTCTACAGTAAATGTAGGAATGTTGTTTGAAGTATAAGCATACGTTTCCAATCCAACAAAAGTCAACTGACTTGCCGCTGCATCAACTGTGAAAGTAGCGCTGGTGCCGGCGGTTAATGTCATACCTGCCGTAGCAGAAACTAAAACTGACACACCTCCTTCAGCTGTGTTGTAAGTACTTGGAATATTCAAAGTACCGTTACCGGCTGTAATGGTTCCGGTTAATGTTCCGCCTAAAGCGCCACTGCCCGTTACAAGCGTAACAGCAAAGTCAGTGTCAATGCCAACTGCCGCTGCTGCGTTCAGTGCATCACGCGTTTCAATACTCACGTTGAATGAAGTGTTTGTACTCGGATTAATTCCGCCATTGATGCCCGTTACAACTACTTGAGTTGCGGCATTTGGATTCACCGTGAAAGCAGTTGTGTTGATTGCAACCAATCCTGCAACGGTAACTTTTGTCCAGTTGGCCTGATTGTTTACAAGCGCTCTGTATGCGAGGATACTACCGAGTGCCGTACGTGTCCCTGTGTATTGACCGCCCACTGCATTTCCGGTAAGGGCAATGTTTCCATTGACTACATTCAATTCTGTTGGCAAATACGAATCGTTTGAACCGGCAACACCGCTTGTCAGCCATGTTGTATTCAAACTGCTGCCATGCGCATTTAATCCGAAAAGTATATTGCCAGTGTAAGTTGTTGTGGCCGCGGCGGCAGCATAGTCCGGTGTAGCACCGGTAGTTGCATTTCCCTGATAAGCAAATACCTGATCTCCGGAACCCGACAAGCCACTCAGGCCTGCACCTGATCCTGCAGTCACGATGCCTAAAGTAGTAGTAAGACTTTCGATTTTGATCACCGTTCCGGCAGCAATTGGTAGGCCGGTATTGTTTTTCCAGATGACAAAATTTTCTGTTCCACGCGCGTTCAAAGCAGTATTTGCCGAATTTGGTGCTGTGCCGTTGAAACCACCATCGGTGAATTTAATAACCACATTGGCAGGAATGCTCACCCAATTGACAAACGCAAAGTTGTCAGGCGTATTCGAATTGTATCCAAGAATACTGATATCACCAACATTCAAAAATATCTGAGAAGTAGCAAAAGATTGCTGCGCCGTACGTGTGGTTCCGGTGCTGTTTGTTGCATAAGCTTTCCAATAAATGGTTGTATTTGAAGGCAAGCCTGTAACAGGCTCCGTGAAAGCTCCTGTTCCAAAAGTTCCCAATTCTGAAATAGTAGTTCCTGAGCCATCTATAAAACCATTCGTAGTGCTCCATTCGATTCCACGATCAGTGACATTGCTGCAATTAAGGGAAGTAATATCTGCGCCAAGATCTGCAGTAGCAGAAGTTACGGAAGCAAAAGTTGGCGTATTCAGTGTTGGAGCTGCAGCAGCAATACCACTGCCTGAAACGGCTAGCGTAGTTGTTGATGCGCCTCCGCCACCGATATTGATAAGACCGTTGTATGTTGCTACACCGGTAGGATCGAACTGCACATAAATGAGCTGTGAATAAGCGCCACCTGCTTGCCCCAATGAAAGACTGGATAAAAAGGGTCCGCCCATATTGGTTGAGAACGTATATTGGGTAATTGCTGAGCCAACAGTTACGTTGGCAGCTGTAAGGTTAGCTCCTGTGATCGTAAAAGAATTTGGACCGTAGCTACCTGGCACACACTGCGCACCAAATGCTGTCAATGCATCCGTAGACAAACTTGGACCTGCTGCCGTGGCTTGGCTGTTTGGATTGCCTGTTGCGGTAGTTACTTGATAAGTTCTTTCAGCATCACAGTATTCATATACACGATAGTGGTATGTTGTACTTGCTGATAGATTAGAAATCGTAATTGGACCCGAACCTGCTCCGTTGTATACCACTTGCTCACCGGCATTTTGCCAAGCAAGGTTAGCAGATGGATTAGAACCATTTGCTGGTGCAGTAAATGAATTAGATGTATTCATTTTCACCACACGACCGGCACCACTTCCACTGGTCCAACTGATGTCCATATCCGCTTGATTGATTGACGGAAAAGTGATGTTGGTTGCTTGGGTAACAGGAGCTGGACAGATTGGGAGCGCATTGGAGTAATCGATGTCGTCGAGATACATGAATGCATTGTTATTGGCTCCAGTGCTCAACTCACCAAAAAAACCAATACCTGAAATAGCCAGTCCGGAAGCAAGCGTGCCTGCTTTTGCCCAACCTAAAGCAGGAGAAATTTTTGATCCACCCACCCAAAGGTCCCATTGTTGTGAATTCAAAGTGTATGAAGTTCCCGCTCTATTATAGCTAACAGCCGCTGCACCGTTATTGCAATAAACTTCTACATCCTGATTCGTATCTTTCAAAAACGTTCCGGCAGCGATAGTGACATTGCTTCCATTTATTCTGCGATTGATGACAGAGACAGCGCCAGCAGAGTAAATAATGCTAAAATTAGCAACGGAATTGTTATAGTGACTTGTGTATCCATTGTTATCAGTCACCAGTGTGTTCACACCAATAGCAACAGCTAACGAACCAATTCCTAACGTTGCGGTTGTGCGCAATTTAAACTTCGCATATGCGACGGTCGTTGGGCTTGTCCAGTCATAAATACCAAACTTATTGGTTGAAGCACTAGTAGAAGCATTAATCTGCAATTCTCCTAGAGTTCCTAAAGCAGTTCCAGGATTTGCCACGACGAATCCCGTTCCAGGAGTTCCGCCTGTCCGTATACGGTAGGTACCACCGCCAGCTGGAGTAGTGGTAAGGCCATTCAGAAAAACAATGTTTCCTGTTCCGGCTGCGTTATTGGAGCCCGTTGCGGTTCCAAAGTCATACGTCCAAGGCTGGGCATATCCATCTGAAATAAAAAACAAACAAAAGAGAAATAGAATACTTGTGTAAAAGTGCTTCATGTTTAGAAAATATTAGTTGGTCAATTAATGGCGCGAATTAAGGTTATCTAAGCCGCTCTTATGTGAATTCTATGTAATCAGATTGTTTTTCTTTCAAACAATGAATTCACACAAATGCTAACAAAAGACGCGATAAAACAGACGGGGTAGCCTATGTGTTCATTGTTTTGACAACTCCTCACACTTGATCCACTCTATCCACGCCTAAAGTAAGTAATAATTACTTTCGCGCAGCAGATAAAGAAAGTATGGAGTACAATTTTCCCGAGATAGAAAAAAAGTGGCAACGGATTTGGCGCGAAAAAAAAACCTACCGCGTTACGGAGGGTGCCTCAAAACCTAAATATTATGCACTGGATATGTTCCCTTATCCCAGTGGTGCCGGCCTTCACGTGGGTCATCCACTCGGCTATATCGCAAGTGATATCATCGCACGCTACAGAAGGCATTCCGGATACAATGTGCTGCATCCTATGGGTTACGATTCATTCGGCTTGCCGGCTGAGCAATACGCTATTCAGACGGGACAACATCCTGAAATTACCACCGTCGCCAACATTGCGCGCTATCGCGAACAACTCGACAAGATAGGTTTCGCATACGACTGGGACCGTGAAGTGCGCACCAGTAGTCCTGATTATTACAAATGGACGCAGTGGATTTTCGCACTCATATATGACTCGTGGTTTAATAAAGACACCAACAAGACGGAACCCATTTCTTCGCTCATTGCAAAATTCGAATCGAATGGTTCTTACAATGTGAATGCTGCCATCGACAGTGATTGGTATAAGTCACTTGATCTTTCAAAATTCCATTTCGGTCAACATTTCGAAGGTGATTTCACAGCAACGGATTGGAAAAGTCTGAACGAAGAACAACAGCAACTACTCATCATGAACTTCCGCATGGCGTATCTCGCCGACAGCGTTGTGAACTGGTGCGCTGCTCTTGGAACCGTTCTCGCCAACGATGAAGTGAAGGACGGAAAAAGTGAGCGTGGCGGTCATCCTGTTGAACAAAAACGGATGCGCCAGTGGAGTATGCGAATCACCGCGTATGCGCAACGATTGCTCGATGGACTCGATACCATCGACTGGCCGGAGAACATCAAAGAAGTGCAGCGCAATTGGATCGGTAGGAGTGAAGGCGCATCGGTGCGTTTTAAAATCGATGGACATACTTCAGAGATTGAAGTCTTCACAACAAGACCTGATACCATCTTCGGTGTGTCGTTCATGACACTCGCTCCGGAGCATGTATTGGTTTCACAAATCACCACCGATGAATACAAGGACGCTATCGAAAAGTATGTGGCCGGTGCGAAACTGAAAACAGAACGCGACCGCCAATCGGATGTAAAAAATATCACCGGACAATTCACCGGCGCTTATGCATTGCATCCTTTTACCGGAGAAAAAATTCCGGTTTGGATTGGTGATTATGTTCTTGCGGGTTATGGAACAGGCGCTGTAATGGCCGTTCCGTGCGGCGATCAGCGCGATTATGATTTCGCGAAAAAATTCAATCTTCTCATTCCGAATATTTTAAAGGATGTCGACATCAGCGAAAAAGCGGAAGCTTCGAAAGAAGTATTCCTTGCGAATTCTCAAATGCTCGACGGTCTCTCTTATAAAGAAGCGACGAAAAAAATCATTGCGGAAATTGAAACGCTCGGCATTGGTTACGGTAAAATAAACTACCGTATGCGAGATGCTGTCTTCAGTCGCCAGCGATACTGGGGCGAGCCATTTCCGGTTTACTATAAGAATGAAATTCCATACTTGTGTGCTGATGAAGACTTGCCAATGGAGCTTCCCGAAGTAGATAAATATTTACCCACAGAGAGCGGTGAGCCACCGTTGGCACGTGCGGAAAATTGGTTCTATGAACCAAAACAAAATCAAAGCGACGCATCAGGTTCGAATGCAGAATCCATTCAGAGATGGCATCAGTGGCAACTCGACAACAAGGAAACCTGGCAGAAGATAAAGGAGCGCGGCAAGGAAATGCGCAAGCATCACACCGATGTCGGACAAAAACTCTGGCAACATTTGCGTTCGAAAAAAACTGGTTTTACTTTCAACAAGCAACATGCATTCGGGCGATTCATAGTGGACTATGTCTGCTTTGAAAAAAAGTTGATCGTAGAAATCGATGGCGAATTTCACGACAGTGAAAAACAGAAATTGAGTGATGAAGTCAAGACGATTTATTTGACGCTGTTTGGATACAAAATCATTCGCTGCAACCATAACGCAGTGATGCAAGATGTAAGAGCTGTCGTGAAGGATATCAAATCGGCTTTGGAAGAAACAACATCTGAATACAAATCTGATGCAAGTCCGAAAGCCGCTTCGAAAAAGGATATTGGAGAAGATCAACAACTTCGCATGGAGTACAACACCATGCCGGGCTGGGCAGGATCTTCATGGTACTTCCTTCGTTATATGGATCCGAAGAATGAAACGGTATTTGCATCCCGCGAGAAGATCGACTATTGGAATCAAGTTGACTTATACATGGGTGGAGCCGAGCACGCAACTGGTCATCTTTTGTACTCACGCTTCTGGACAAAAATTCTTTTCGATCACGGTTACATCGGCTTCGATGAGCCTTTTAAAAAGATGATCAATCAAGGGATGATTTTGGGGAGGAGTAGTTTTATGTATCAAGTGCGCTTCTGGAATAAGGACAATTTTGGATTACCAAACAATAAGGTAAAGGATATTTTCATCACGAAAGAAATCTATGATGAATTTCAGGACAAACCTGAAAGTATCATTGAGGAATATCTACGCGAATTTTTCAATTCAAACGAAATTGATGAATTGAAAACAGGTGAAGCAAGGCTTTATAGAAATTACGTAGACATATCTTTTGTAGACAACGACTCGCTGAATGTTGTCGAATTTGAACGTGAATATTTTCGAAGATTTAGATGGACCGACGAAGAATTTAATGAACGACCGGAAGGCGATAGAAGAAATCTTTGCATATTTATTCTAAACAAACAAGGACAATATATCTGCGGTTTTGAAATCGAAAAAATGTCCAAGTCGAAATACAACGTTCAAACTCCTGATGAACTTGTAGAAAAATTCGGCGCCGACACTCTTCGCATGTACGAGATGTTTCTCGGTCCCGTCGAGCAGAGCAAACCATGGGATACGAAGGGCATCAATGGCGTGCATAATTTCTTGCGCAAATTCTGGCGACTGTCGCACGAGCGCGAAAACATTTTCAACGTAAGTGATGATGCTCCTACAAAAGCAGAATTGAAAACGCTGCACACCGCCATCAAAAAAGTAACAGAAGATCTCAATCGCTACAGTTGGAATACTGTCGTAAGCACATTGATGATTTGCGTGAATGAACTCACCGAACAAAAGTGCAACAAGCGATCGGTGATAGAAACGTTGTGTATTTTGCTTTCACCTTATGCGCCGCACATGGCCGAAGAGATGTGGGAATTGCTTGGTCATAACACATCTGTTACTGATGCAACATGGCCTGTATTCAATGAAGACTTTCTGAAGGAAAATGATTTTGATTATCCCGTTTCATTCAACGGAAAAACGCGCTTCACCATTTTACTCGGCGTAGAACTTTCCGTGGAAGATGTCACAAAGGCTGTTCTCGCTCACGAACAAACCGTCAAATACCTCGAAGGCAAAGAACCAAAAAAGATCATCGTCGTGCCGAAGAGAATTGTGAATGTGGTGGTGTGAGTAGTTGCTACGTTCAACATTTAGTCAGTCCGCAGAGGCAATAATGAGAAAGGAAATTATTCGGTCGTGATGTCTTTGCCGGTAAAATGGATTCAACGTCAGAGATACGCTCGTATCACGTTCATTTTTGTAACTATGTGTTTTTAAGGTATTTCCTTCGAAAAACTGGAGTGGTTAATTGAGACTAAAAATTTCCACCTAAAACAGCTATACAAAAACAGCTATACAAAATTTTGTATAGCGCTTTTTGTATAGCGCCCTTTGTGTTGGGCTTTTGCGGTGAAAATTTGAGTCGAGTGCAGTGCTGAAAATCATTCCGGGTTCGAATATTTCAAAAAATGATCCTCTACAATTACCCCCAAATTGACGTTGAGATTCACTTTTCATCCGACGACAATCTGTGAATTCTCCATGAAATTAGATGTATATGCCCAAATCAAGCAAGAGAAAATTCAAGTTCATTTTTGTATTATGAAAGAGAATTTCCTATTGCTTAGATTTTAGAATCCCGAAAGCATGGTTATAAAAACTTACTAATGAGCAATGCGGGATAAACCGTTGCTTCGCTTGAGACAAGTCTAAAGGAAGCGAAGTGAGGAATCTGCTATGCTTTACCTATTTCCTTAGCTCAACAGTAAGTTGATTCGGACTCTCATTCATACTAAAAACAAATTGAAGATTCTCTTTACGGTTAATTCTGGAGGATCATTATTCTAAATTTTCAGGGGGCTAAGACAGAGTAAGTGCAAATTAATATTCCCGTTAGAGCGAGAATTAAGTAGGGTAATGATGGACTTTATTATATCTTGGTCGAACAACCTACTATGCCACGCCTCACCTTTTTAATAATGCTTTTTCTGCAATTATTTGTGTTGCCTGTTGCAGCTTCAGGAAGCATGTCATGGGCCTCAGATGATTCACTTTTTCTAACTGATAATTGGTTGAAGGCTTTCAGCGTGCGTGCCGGTTTTGATTATGGAAGGACACGCGTTTACGACAACTATTATGCAGACTACGACGATCGAAAATTCCCAACGCGTTCTCTTTTTGCTTCCATTGAATCTCCTCACAGAAGGTGCTATGTTTCTTTGAATGCAGGAATTCTTCAATTCAGCTCGAATGTTGATGGTAATGTGCAAACTTTTGGCGATGTTGGAGGTCAGGGCACTCCTTCAATCGTGTACTATAAAGGTTATAAATTTCAGTATGCAGAAAGGACAACCGACGGTTGGGCTTCCGCCAAGTTGCATTGCACTTTTGCCCGGCAATCGGAAGTGTTTTTCATGAGTGTTTCAGCGGGATTTGGATTGAACAAGTCGTTTCGGCGCGAAGTTTTGGTGAATGAGAAAATCTCCAGCAGCACAGCTAATGGAACAGCCTATGGTCCTGCGCATGAATACAATATTGTAACGGTTAACAATGCGAGCTATGATACTTCTTATTTTGTTTCAGATGCAGTTACATCATACAAATCGAAGAGGCAATTTTTTGAGCTATGGCTGCAATGGCATTTCCGGGTGAGCGAGCGATCTGGAATCTGCTTCGAGTTTGCCAAACGATATATCAGACATACATTGAACTATTATCAATTCGCTGCATATAACAGCTTTGGTTATATGGGATTGTCATGGGAAGTCGCGATTGGTCCTTCCATTCGATTGAGGAAAAAAAACATTGAGTGAGCCTCAAATGAAAAAGTCGCTTTGTGTTTACATATCCAGATTGATTTTTGCTATAACGGCGATGCAGAATGTGAATGCTCAGTCGCAGAATGTGATAAGAATTGGCGCGCATTACAATTATGGTGCGATGGAAAATTATTGGCATTCGATTGGAAGAAATAGATATTTTAGAAACTACCATGAGGCGAATGCATTTGGATTTTTCACTGAAGTTGTCAGAGGGAAATTCATTCCTGCTGTTGAGTTATATATGCAGACTTCCAGCGTGACATTTAGAGATCATTATCGGTATATGTATGAGGCTTCTGTTCATTCCAGACGATATAAAGAACGGGGAATCGATTACAATTACGAAGAGTCTTTTAGCAGAATAGGAATTTTACCGAAAATAAATGTGGTATTTGGCCCTCCTCTTAAAAAACTTCATGTCATCGCGGGTATGGGCTTGGGTTTTGAAAGAACTATTAAATATGTAGTGAAAAGCGACGTGTATCATTCATGGGATAAATCTTATCAATCGAGCGAAGTCAATCAAGGAACTACCTATGTGACGGATATTGTTCCGGAAATTTTAGAAACAAACACTTCCTATTTTCATCTTACACACCAACAATTTACAGGCGTTGTCAATCCATTTTGGAAAATGAGATATGCCTTCATCCAAAACATGGCTGTATCTCTTGAATGTGGGCTGAAACAATACTTCAACTCCTATCTTAGCGAGTTCAGCGAAGGCAAAATACGGAGGATATGGTATGGCGGGTTTCAATTGGATTATACATTTCCAAGTAAAATGAGAAGTGAAAAGTGAGCTACGCTAGGATCATATCAGTCAAGGTTTCATCGATGATTCTTGTTGTTTTCTTTTTGTTTCAACTTACGTCGTTGGCGCAATCCGATTCATCTTACCGCGTTGGATTGGATTTTAAATATGGCACTTTGCAAAGAGCCATAAAAAGCGATCAGTTTGATAGTAAGCGAAAATATTACACCATTAACCGATCGTTTGGTGTTGTTTTCGAAATGCCGCACAAAAGAACATTCTTGTCAGGTGAAGGTTATGTCCAATCCTCGACGGCTTTTTTTGAAGGTTATGTTACTGCTCAAATTAACCCTTATGATCTTCCACCAAGTTGGAGGGATAACGGACGCAGGATGTACTATGCTGTTAACTTCAAGCGCGTCGGAGTAACACCTAAAATAAATCTGATAGTAAACTCTCCTTCAAGTCGATTGCAGCTATTGGCGGGAATTGGTTTGGGATTGGAGAAAACTTTTTACCACAGCGTCACCAATGATTATTATCACACGTGGGACAAACGTTATGAATGGCAGACTGATTCATTGAACGTTGCGCATGTCATCACATACACCTTGTCGCCTGACGTTTATCAAACGGCTACACAGAAATTTGAAATTCGTCACAATCAAACAACAGCTGTAATAAGTCCTTATCTGAAAATTCAATATACCGCTTTCAAGACTATGGATGTTGGTGCCGAGCTTGGTATGAGATACTACGCAAATCCATATCTCGGAATATTGGGCGACCAATACTTAAGAGCAACTTACTATATCGGATTTTACGTTTCATACTTGATTTGAATAGGCTAAAAATTCTCCAACGTTCGAATTCAAACATTCAACATTCAATAAAATGATCCTCCTGAAATATCCCCAAGTTGACATTCGGATACATTCTTCAACGGACAACAATTTTCGATTGCTCAAAGAGAATAGATGTAAAAGGCGTGGCTTCGCTTGAGACAAGGGAGATTCCTCACTTCGTTTCGGAAAGACAACGCATGCGTGGATGGGGTCCAGCTCGGCGCTTCGCGCCTCGCTGTCTTCCGCAGTCAAGGTTTTTCAGGCTATGCCTGTAGATTGGAATAAGTCAAACAATTTCTATATCAGTTTCGAGAAGGAGTGAACAATGAGGCGCGAAGCGCCTCATTGTTCACTCCAATTTGTGCGCGCATACTGTCTTTCCGAAACGAAGTGAGGAATCTCCTATACTCTACGCTATACATACGCTTAACGGTGAATTGATTCTGCGAGTAATGCGAAAGCGAAGTGAACAGTCTCTCTTGGGGTAATCCTGGAGGATCGTTTTTGCGAATTGTAATTTGTGGTGTGAAGTCGGTCTTGGTAAATGTTCCTGGCTCCTGGTCCGCGGAATTTTTTCTGAAACAGGAAAAAGAATTTAAATTGTAGTGATGCTTTGATCTTGACAGATAGAGTCTCGCGTTAATCTCCAATTCATCAAATCTCCCAGTCTTCAAATCAGGAAGGGCTTCACGCCTCAAATCACCCATCACAAATCGCAAATCATGAACTCACCCAATCAATCAACGGTTATAACATCCTCCGAACTCCCGTGGCAACTATTGCATCCGCCACTGTTGAACTGCGGCTCCATCGCTTCGTAATCGTTGTTGTCGTGATTGGCCACTACGGGATAACAAAGTCCGTTATACGTCACAATTTTTTCTGTGTAGAAATTACCAAGACCATCAACTTCTAATGTGTAATAAAGTGTACCCGATCTATTGGGCTGACTCCACAACTCAACCGTAGCATTTGTAAATGGCGCATCGCCATCATCATTAAAAATGGAACCCGCAATATTCCACCAACCTCCGTCCTTTGACGCAGCGTTGTCCGGGTCGTTATGGCAAGTCATACAATCCTGTCCATGATAGTGACTCGACTTGCTTCCATGTTTGCTCTCTTTGCCGTTCTTCTGCAGCTCGTCATAGTGCGAACATTGAAATGCGAAGACAACTAGAAATAGCAACCACCCAATTTTCCACTTCATAAAAAGAAAAGAATTTTTGTAAATGTATATCTGCATACAATTGAGAAGCGATTTATCCTCCCAAAGGAAAAATTAGTTGGTCGAGCATTGCTTTGTTATTTGAAAAACGCAAGTCGCCCTATTAATTGCCTGAATTACTTTTTTGCACAATTCGATACAGCATAAAAATTTCAGCGAATGTTACGCTTGGTCAACTTGGCTGCATTTTTGTCCTGGGTGAACTACAACTTCTTCAATGGCTTTACAAACGACGCTGCGTACTAAGATCTATCTCTCCATGCTCGCCATGATCCTCGTGTCGTTTGCCGTGACTTTTGCCGTTTCTATTTATGATCACTACGAACAGAATGATCACGCTAACGAATTGCGACTCGCAAGGATGGAAGATGCCATCATCGCTTCCATGGATTATTTCCTGAATCAAAAGGGTGGATACATGAGCACTGATTCTGTCGTGCAGAATTTCTCTGATAAAATTTGTGAGTTGAGTGATGTGCATGACGTGTTCATCGCGCTGTTCGATTTACGAGGACAATATCTCATCTCCTCCAATTTTGTGGTGATGGATTCGCTCTCCATTCCGGAACAGGTCAATTATTCCATTCTCAAACAACTCAGTACCGGCAATCGTCGCGCAGTAATTGACAAAGATTATAGCCATGAACACTACGCCGTTGCCTATTGGTATTTTTACGATGCTTCCGGTAAACCCATCTTGATCACCAATGTGGTTTATGAAAAATCATATGACCGATTAACGGATCTCCAAAACTTCCTGCGTGAAATCAGTCAGAGTTATATCGTACTGTTTTTGCTCGCCGCATTGGTTGCGTTTTTTCTTTCACGAAGTATCACCAAATCACTACAAACCATTACCAGAAAAATTCGCGACGTGAAATTGGGCAAGCACAACGAACCCATTGTCTGGAGCGGAACAGATGAGATAGGAACGTTGGTGCTGGAGTATAATCGCATGCTTTCCGAACTTGAAAACAGCGCCGTGAAACTTGCACAAACAGAAAGGGAAAGTGCGTGGCGTGAAATGGCGCAACAAGTAGCGCATGAAATAAAAAATCCTCTTACGCCAATGAAATTGCGCATGCAACAATTGGTGAAATCATGGGAAGATGGAGATAGCACTTTCGATAATCGTATTCGGATTTTTAGTGAAAGTATGATCGAGCAGATTGATGCACTCACGCGTATCGCCAACGAATTTTCTCACTTCGCGAAAATGCCGCGACCTGTGCTGGAAGAACTTGACATCGTTAAACTCACTGAGAAAGTTGTTGACCTCTATCGGGCAAAAGAGGGCGTGCAGGTTTCGTTGCGGACTTACAATGTGAAAAACCCGATGTTGCTGCTCGACAAAGATCAGACGATTCGCGTGTTGAATAATTTGATTACGAACGCAATTCAAGCGATTCCTGAAGATAGAAATGGATACGTGGATGTTGCGATTCGCGGCACCAACAACGGAATTTTATTGCGTCTAGCGGATAACGGAATTGGTATCAGTGAAGAGTCCGGACGTAAAATTTTTAACCCAAGTTTTACCACGAAAAGTACCGGCACCGGTCTTGGTCTTGCCATGGTGAAGAACATCGTTACGCAAAGTGGTGGACGTGTTTTCTTTTGGAGTAAAAAGGAAAGAGGCGCATCATTTTATATTGAGTTTCCGCAGGAATCGTAGAACGGTTATGGCTGTGTCTTTCTAAATTCGCCACCCGATTCATTCATGCTATTGTCATGTGTTTCGCTCCTCATTTATTATGAAGCAAGATCTCGAGAAATATTTTGACAAGCTTTGGCCCATTTGCCGCAGCATCAGTGGCGACGGACTGCGAGAGTCGCTCAATATCCTCAATGAAATCATTCCACTTGAACTGACGGATGTTCCAACCGGCTCTATTGTTTTCGATTGGACTGTTCCCAAAGAATGGAACATTCGTTCGGCCTGGATTATTACTCCCGATGGAAAAAAAATAGCAGACCTCGTAGTGAATAATCTGCACGTTGTCAATTACTCTATTCCAGTTGAAAAAGATTTATCCTGGGATGAATTGAAAAAACATCTTCATTCTATTCCTGATATTCCCGGTGCAATTCCATATATCACCAGTTACTACAAAGAGAACTGGGGATTTTGTATTTCACATAACGAACTGGAAGCGCTTCCCAGAGAAGGTGTTTATCACGTGCATATCGATAGTTCTCTCGAGGACGGAAGTATTACTTATGGTCAGTGTTTGCTCAAAGGTGAATCAGATCAGGAAATTATTTTCAGTACATATCTCTGTCATCCTTCGATGGCGAACAATGAACTGAGTGGACCGTTGGCTGCAGCTTTTCTCTACAAGGAAATTGCCGCAATGCCAAATAGAAAATACACTTACAGGTTTCTGTTTGCTCCGGAAACTGTTGGAGTGATTGCATTTCTCGCGAAACACGGCGAAAGCTTGAAGAAGAATCTCATCGCAGGATATGTGTTAACGTGTTGTGGTGATAAGGGAAATTTTACCTACAAAAGATCAAAGCATCGCACGAGTCTGGCGGATCGTGCAGCAGAACATATTCTACTACATTCAAGTCTTGAGCATCGCATCATTGAATTCGCTGTTGGTGGAAGTGACGAAAGGCAATTCTGTTCTCCGGGTTTCAATCTTCCGGTCGGCTCTCTCATGCGAACGCCATATCAACAATACATTGAGTATCACACTTCACTCGACAATAGGTCTTTCATTTCGTTTGAAAGTTTGGAAGAAACAGTTCGCATGTATTCTGACATCATTCGTCTTATCGAGTTGAATGATAAATATGTGAACACCGTTTCGCATTGTGAACCCCAACTCGGAAAGCGTGGTTTGTATCCATCGAGTATCAACCCTGTTTTTGATCGTGATGAAACGCATCGTTTACTTCACTTTCTCAGTTTTGCCGATGGTGAACGCGATCTGATCGAAATAGCAGAATGGAGGAAAGACAGTGCATTGCGCTATGCCAAAATTATTTCAGATTGCAAAAAGGCCGGTCTTGTTTGAACCTGTTTTCATCAAAAATTAATCTGACCTATTTTTGACGACCTGCAATAAGATTTAATCCACCCATGGAACTAGTTCCTTTTTCCGTAATCAATCAATACCACAAAGAGCGACTCATTCATCCGTCGCGATATTCGGGAAAGGACTACTCGTTTTTGAAAATTTTTCAGCACGGATTATCATTCGCATTGACAAAACAGAATCAAAAGCTCATCAAGAATTACCTCGGCACTCCTTACTATTTTCAGTTGATCGTGTATTTCCTCAAGAGTGTTATCAGAAGAAAAAGACGAGCGGCTTTACCCTTGAGGGAATATGTTATTCTCGATCCCGGGCGGGTGGTGAAAGGACAGGACAACGAATGGCATTCCATCTATTTTGACAAAATATCGAGCATCATCGGCAAGGACAAGCTCACCACGATCATCATGAAATCGAATGCAGGCATTCCTTACGATTATGAAATTAATCAGTTTGATGGTGAATTGCCGGTGCCTGATAGCAACGAGCGAATCATGTTGAAGGAAATACTTCATACGCTTAAGGCAGCGAAGAACAGCGGGCAGTTCAGCAATGAAGAATTGAAGCAAGTGCGCTCGGCGATGCACATTTTTTTCGAAGACTTCCGGTTTTATTACAACCTCTTCAAAGATCAACCGACGAAAAAATTACTCTTCATTTGTCATTATCACAATGAAGGTTTAATCGCCGCATTGAAAATGTTGAAGATTCTTTGCGTTGAAGTGCAACACGGTTTGATTGCAAGCAATGATCTATATTACGTCTATCACGAGCAATTCGCCGGCGTAATTGGTCGCTCATTGTTTCCGGATAAAATTCTCGTTTATGGCCCATACTGGAAACGCATCCTGGAAATGGGTTGTGAATTCCGTTCTTTTCAAATCAATGTTGCCGGTGATTATCTGTACCGACTTTCTGATTTGTCAAAGCAGATACACGTGAAAGAAAACATCATTTTGATCTGCGCACAGAAAAATTTACACGAAGATTACGTGCTTTACGGTAAGCAATTGTCGGCACACCTGAAGAAGCACTCTGACTGGAAAGCGATTATCAAATTGCATCCGCTCGAGAGGAATAAGAAGGCTTATGAAGAATTGAGAACGTACGACATTGAAATTGTCGACGTGGAAACTCCTCTTGATGAATTGTTGAGTAGAGCGAAAATTCAAATCAGCATTTACTCTACTACCTTCTATGATGCATTTGGATTTGATGTAGTCAATTTCTCGTTGCAGGATTTTGGTACCATGAGCGATTATGCCTCTGATATGATCAGTGAAGGTGTAGCGGTGCCGTTGAAGGCAGATGAGGACCCAATCCGGAAATTCAATGCGATGAAAGATGCCGATTACACGCCACTTCCTCGTGAAGACGTTTACGCGGAGTACAACGAGCTTTTGATACGCGAGGCAATCGCCTGATATAGGCCTGTCGCGAACTTTTAAAGGTCGTGTTGTGGAAAGCCCGCATCGGGCAACCTACGCACTTAAGAATGGTCTTTATATTTGTCGGATAGGTTAAAGGTCTAGGAATGAAAAAAATAACGATAATTTTATTAGCGTTGCTGGGTAGTTACGTGGGTTTCACTCAGAATGATGACGCAGTTGGTGCCATCACTATCGCGGGTGTAAATCTCCAACCCGCTGCGAATTTGAATGCAACGAATTGCGTAACTACTGTCTATAATCTGGGAACTACGACGTCAGTGCAAACACCGGCAGCCTCATCAGGAACAATGGCGAATGATGTGTGGTTTCAGTTCACAGCAGCTGCGGAGGTTGCCAAAATCAAGGTTTGTAGTCCCACCACTTTCGATGCTGCCATAGAGGTCTGGAATGCTGCGGCAACGGGAGCTGCGATAGCCTCTGCCAATGTTGGTGGTGCAGGAGCGAAAGAATATTTATGCGTTGGTGGTCTTGTTGTTGGAACAGTTTATAAAGTGCGTGTAGGTCGTGTGAGTGGAACAGGCGCAGGTTCTTTCAATATTTCATATGAATACCTGGCAGTGGAAGTGAGAAATGGCTTCTACCCTGGCCCTGGTGCAGCTCCATGCTATGATTTCAATACAGGTATGCAACGTAGTTTTATCTCTTATCCTGTTGGCCAAACAAGATGGAAATTTATCGATGCTTCCGGAACTGTTTTTGGTCCTTATACTCTCGGATATCTTATCACCTTGTCACAAACTGCAGGAATATGTGAAGGTCAGACTTATACCGTCTATTGTGAATTACAAGCCAATGACGCGGAATGCGGCAATATCTGGTGGGGATATTCTGTGCCGCGTACTATTGTTACATGTGGTAGCGTGTGTCCGACGCTAACAGCAAATTCCGGCACCAGTCTTTGCGGCCAAACGTTCTGCAATATTTTCAATACTGATTTTCAGGCCACCTACATGGGTGCTGGTTTCCAGTATCAATTCCGCTTTGTAACCGACAATGGCAATGTGGATTTTTGTTCTGCATGGCAATCAACTCCTGTATTTTCGACAAGTCAGGCTCCATATGTCAACTATTTTAGATTCAATAAAATCTATGCGGTTTATGCGAGAGCGAAAAAATGTGCTGTGAATCCGGCTTGGTGTGGGCCTTGTATTTTCAGCTCATGTGCTATTCCATACATTGATCTCAATCCCACGAATTGTTGCAGATGGAGAAATAAGGGCAATGGCGGTTCTATTACAGCATCTCCTGTTGTTGGCATGAATCAGTATCGATTCAGATTCTCGCCAATAAGTATTTCTCCTTGTCCCGCTAATCCGCTTACCCCGATTGGAGCTGCAATTACTACAAATTGGGGGGCATCATTCGCAGTGAATCCTGCGGGAATCGCATTGCAACTCGGATCGGTTTACAATGTGCAGGTGCAGGGAAGAGTATTGGCATCGAATGTCACGAATTGCGACGCTTCGGTCGTTTCTTTGCCCGGTCAACAAACGGATTGGGGCAATGTGTGTCTGATAGGCATAAGAGCCGCCACAAGCCCACCGGTTGGAACTGCACTCGGATGCTATTGCGTTCCAGGTATGATGGAAGAGGTAGTCACATTGTTTGACGAAGAATACAGAGATGAATCTATTGAAAACGTTACTGCTCTGCCATCAGTTGTAACTACTGTGAATGAAAGCGGTTTAGTACTTAACACATCCGAAGCTGGTCTTTTTGGCAATGGCGTACTCAAGATTTTCAATATGAACGGGCAAGTTGTGCTTTCACAGAATTTGTATGCAATGGAGAGTGCAACTTTTATTGAAATTAGAACAGATCAACGACTCCCAACAGGCATTTACATCGTCTCCATTCAGAGTGATCAGGGATTGATCACTGATAGAGTTTTTATTAGAACTGAATAAGTTTGGAGTAAAAAAAGTGAAAACGCCTCTGATTTCCGAGGCGTTTTTTTTATAACCGTTATTGAGAAACTTCTTTTGATGTCATTATCAAAGGATCATCACCGGATAGATCTGCCGGCAATAATGTGAACGTCATTCTATGGTGCAAGCATGCGCCATTGGATCGAATGGCATTTCTATGTGTCGTTGTCGGATAGCCTTTATTTTTTTTCCATGCATACTCAGGAAACTGGAAATCGAGTGAATGCATGATGTCATCTCTATGCGTTTTTGCCAACACGGATGCAGCGGCTATGGATTTGTAAATACCGTCTCCTTTGATGATGCAATGATGTCGAATTCCTTCATAAGCATTGAACCGGTTGCCATCGATCAGCAATGTTTCCGGCTGAATGTTGAGTTGTTCTATAGCGCGGTGCATCGCAAGAAAAGATGCGTTCAGAATATTGATCTCGTCAATTTCTTCAACAGATACAATTCCAATTGCCCAGGAAATGGCTTCACGCTCGATGACGATGCGCAACGCATCTCTTTGATGTTCTGTCAGCTTCTTGGAATCGTTCAGCTCGGGATGTTTGAATGTCTTGGGTAGAATAACCGCTGCAGCTACAACAGGTCCGGCAAGGCATCCGCGACCAGCCTCATCGCATCCAGCCTCTATGATACTTCTGGTATGGAATGATTTCAGTCGCGTCATTACTTGAGGTACTTATTGATCACTTCCCAAAATTCTTTGGCGGCATTGTTCCATGAAAATTCATTGACGCGATCATTTCCCTTCGCGATAAGTTGATCGCGCAAATTTGCATCTTTCTCCATTCGGATCAATGCCTCCGCAATTTCATCAATGGAAAATGGATCCACAAGCAAAGCCGCGTCTCCTGCTACTTCTGCCATTGCATTGACATCGGAAGTGATCACCGGCACTCCACATTTCCAGGCCTCTACAATAGGCAACCCAAATCCTTCAAAATAGCTGATGTAAACGGAAGCTATTGAACTTGCAACAACATCGTTGAGTTCTTTTTGCTCCAATCTTCCAGTGAAG
>JAYTOA010000188.1:0-2910 GCA_043748015.1 Flavobacteriales bacterium | reverse complement strand
TACAATCCGCGCCACAACAGCGGGTAACTATTTCATCTATAACGAAGCCGGACAACTCGTGGAATCATTCAAGTTGAATGACTCAAACAACTACCGTATCAATATCACCGGACTTGCTACAGGATTTTACATTGTGCAGGGAGAAAATCAAACCGGCAAACTGCGACAGAAAATTGTTGTGACGAATTGAGATAATCATTTCGAATTTCAATCAAAAAAAAAGAAAAGAAAGAGGCTGTCCAATTGGACAGCCTCTTTTTCATATGTGAAAATAAATGATATTTTCTTGGATGAGTTCCACCTATCCCCTCTTGGTAATCGGCACCATTACCAATCTTCCCCAGGCGATGAAACCGGTAACCGCTGCGAAAAGCAAATTGAAGGGAATAATGCTGTATTCACCACGTGTCAAGTGAAAGAGAAACGCGAGTATCATGATAAGAAAAATTCCGAGAGAAGCAAATGCAGTCACAAGCGGAATACGAAGTAAGGCTGGCACCAATAAGCCAACGCTACCTAACATTTCAAGCACGCCAATAACTCGAGCCATTGTCGGAAATTCAGCAGCCCAAGGCATTTCAACAACAAGTTGTTCCATTGATGTTGTAGCCTTGGTATAGCCCGCGAATAGAAAAATTACTGCCATAATAGCCTGCGATATCCACAGGGCGATATTCATTCCTCGAAATTTTTGCGTATCCATTTTTAGTGATTTTAAGTGTTAGTTTCGATACAAGGTAAGAATAAATATTTCATCACCCGTAAACATCACAAATCACAATCTTATATCAAGATTTATATCCATCCACGTGGACCGATTTCACAGCTCTACCCGAAGGGTCATTGGTGTTCTGAAAAGAGGCATCCCAAGCAAGCGCTTCCGGCGTACTACAAGCCACAGATTTAACTGAAGGCACACATGCAGCTGCAGAATCTGAAGGGAACAATTCACTAAAAATTGTCCTGTATCGATACTCTTCTTTCGACATAGGAGGGTGAATTGTGAAGCGGAATTTTGCATTGCTCAATTCTTCATTACTGACTTGCTCTTCGGCAACCGCTTTCAATGTATCGATCCAACTATATCCAACTCCATCAGAAAATTGTTCCTTTTGTCTCCAGGCAATACTTTCCGGTAAATAATCCTCGAATGTTTTGCGCAAGATCCACTTCTCCATTTTACCGTTACCGGCCATTTTATCTTGTGGATTCAAACGCATGGCCACATCCATAAACTCTTTGTCGAGAAAAGGAACACGGCCTTCAATACCCCATGCAGCTAGAGATTTATTTGCGCGATTGCAATCATACAAATGCAGCTTGCTCAATTTGCGTACAGTTTCCTCATGAAAAGCTTTTGCATTTGGTGCCTTGTGAAAATACAAATAGCCACCGAATATTTCATCAGCACCCTCGCCCGATAAAACCATTTTAATACCCATCGATTTGATTACACGGGCCAACAAGTACATGGGTGTCGAAGCGCGAATCGTCGTCACATCATACGTTTCAAGATGATATATCACATCACGTATCGCATCCAATCCTTCCTGAACTGTGAAATTAATTTCGTGGTGAACAGATCCGATATGATCGGCAACTTTTCGGGCAGCGGCAAGATCTGGAGAACCCACTAGTCCTACGGCAAATGAATGCAATTGTGGATACCAAGCTTGTTGTTGGTCACCAGATTCAATTCTCCTCGCTGCAAACTTTTTTGTGATCGCAGAAATGATTGAGGAGTCAAGTCCGCCGGAAAGAAGAACGCCATAAGGAACATCTGACATCAATTGGCGATGAACCGCATCTTCAAGTGCCTTCCTCAAAAGTTTCGTGTCGGAAACATTGTCTTTGACATTGTCAAAGTCCGTCCAGTCGCGATTGTACCACTTCACAGGTTCATCGCCGGAAATAGAAGACAAATAATGACCCGGAGGAAATTCGCGGTACTGATTACAAACACCTTCTAGAGATTTCAATTCAGAAGCGACATAAAAATTTCCCTTTGCATCCCACCCCATATACAGCGGAATGATACCCATGTGATCGCGAGCGATGAGGTATGAGTCGTTGCTCTTATCATAAAGAGCGAACGCAAAGATTCCATTGAGATCTTCGATAAAGTTGACGCCTTTTTCGCGATAGAGAGCGAGAATAACTTCGCAATCAGAATGAGTGAGAAATTCGTAGCCGCTTACATTCTTCTTCAAATCGGTGTGATTGTATATCTCGCCATTCACGGCAAGAATAAGTTGTCCATCCTTGCTAAATAAAGGCTGACCACCAGATTGAGGATCAACAATTGCAAGACGTTCATGTGCCAAAACAGCTTTTTCCGAGCTATAGATACCAGACCAATCAGGACCGCGATGACGAATTTTCTTCGCCATTTCAAGAATGCCAGGACGCAAATCTTTAGCAACTTCTTTTGAAGTGAATACTCCAACTATTCCACACATATAATAAACTATTACATCAATAATTAAGTGCTACAACCAATATACAAATTGAGCCCGACAATCAGCTGTGCCGCATTGGATGCAAATCTAAGATATTAAGAAGTCAGATTTTCTATACCAAATTCTCTCCAACCTTTCAGGGGGCTAAGACACGAGAACAAGCATTTACTTAAGCGCTTGTGTTCTCACCTAACTTACCGCATGGCGAATGGGCTGATTCCAATTTGCAGAATCATTGTTCCATTCTTCAATCCATTCCATGGATTGATCACTCTTCAATTTTACAGCTTGCTCAAAGGATTTTTTCAATCTATCGGTCAAAGCGTCAACGGCAATAGTGTCAAGAACAACCTTGGAATTCGCGTTGACATTACTTGCTTTAATAGAATCTTCGAATTGAGATTGAAAAAAAGAAGGGAATCCGATTTCAATTACAACTTCACCAAAACAT
>JAYTOA010000187.1:0-7133 GCA_043748015.1 Flavobacteriales bacterium | reverse complement strand
TTTGAAAAATTTAAAATATCCATTGCATTATTTTTCTGTAAACTTGCAATGGACGATCGTAACCTATTTACAACTTGTAAACTCCGAAAGAATCAATTTTATTTATGCTCTCTTGTAAATAAAATTCGTCATTGACAGTTACCCCAATTAGGAACTATCCTATAGAAACGCGAACGAGCCACTCTAATCTCAGAAACGAACAAATCACATTATTCGCATCAACAAGAATCGAAATTTCCCACCGATTGATTTAGATTTTTGAACTTTGTCTGCAATCATTCCAGAAAACAACAAAGGTCACCAAATCGGTAACCTTTGTATTTCCAAAACCACAATTGTCCCTGCGAATGTTATTGTTTTACCATTCGAAAATCAGTGACATTATTTTTCTCGTCAATCAATTGCAACATGTACAATCCACTACTGATAGAACTAAGATTCAACGATTGCTGATTGGAAGCTGTCATCACACATTTTCCTTGCATATCATAAAGTGCAATGGATTGCACTCTCCATTTCGATTTGATGTGTAAAACATCATTCGCCGGATTTGGAAAAACATTTACCAAACCTTGCTCATCGGATTCAACAATACCAATCGTGACAGTATTATTGGCAGAAAAAGTTGGAGACTGAATAACAAAATTTCCTGTTCCATTCGGAATCCTGGCATATCCCAAATCCGATTGCTGCTCACTAAAAACAGTTTGATCCGCAATTTCACTTTGCGAGTTTATCAATGTGATCGTTTCTCCTGTTGAAGAAAGTTTGAAGTTCGTGTGATATACACCATCAGTACTGTCTTCATCCGCCCACAGTATAAGATAGGAATCCGGATTAAGAACTGTTGCATCCGGAAATTGCCACTTTGAAGGATTCCAGCTGTTATCAGTAATAAAATAATTGGTGAGATCAACAGCTGATGTACCACGATTGTAAATTTCTATCCAATCTTCATATTGGCTCAATTCATCTGCTGCAGTATTGATATTTCTGGCCATCACCTCATTGATGACAACATCTGTATTCGCAGCCCATGCATTCAAAACATTGTAATAATAAACATCATGCTCTGCGCCAATAGGATTGTAACTGGCTGTCTTTGCAACATTCGCCTCAACCGCCTCAATATAAAAACGAACAACAGTGCCAACAGGCATTCCCGGAATCGTACCGCCATAAATTCCATCACCGGCAGTACCATCATTGTGGATGCCATCGTCCAACATGATCACCATTGAAAAATTGCCCATGAGTGCATCTGAATAATAAAGCGCAACATGATCTAAGCCATCAGGTGTTGCAACAGAGGCTGTCACATCAACTTCTTCATTGGTCACAGGAGTTTGCCACTCGCCGGCTGAAGTATGCAGTACCACATTACCAATACTTGCACCTGCAGTATTCAACTCTGTGTTTGTCATCACCAGATTTCGACGTGTCTGCAGTTTAGTATTCAATGCGGTTACATCCGCTACAAATTGATTGTAGGTATAAAGTTTTTTTGTGTCTGCCTGAACATGTGAATCAATAAAATCTCCGAATTGTTGAATCAGTCCTGTTGCTAAAGCCGGATCAACTATATCGCTGATAATTGCGCGGTAATGCGCCAGATAGCGTTGTCTGTATTCCGGAACTGCAAGCAATTTATTCAGCAGTGGAAAATTGACGTTGTCGGCATGATAAAATACTCCCCAGTTAGCCGATTGATTTATCAGTACACTGTTGCCATCAAATTCTAACGGTGTCATTCTACCCGTTTCTTCATCCCAAAAAAGATAGTAGTCCATTTTTCCTTTATAAATGTAACTGTCGTCATCTCCAAATACATTCTCACAGGCAAGGAACCATAACGTTCTGTCGATGTCCAAAACATCAGGAATTGCGGTCGTCATGTTGGCAGGGCTAGTATTGTTCAATACATCACATGTATGAACAAGATCAGTCCATGGTGCTGTTTGTGTTGACCCCTTAAGTGTATACTTCGATTGATAAAGGGATTCAGCAGCGCCGAGATAATTCAATGCTGCCGTTCCATCACCCCAACTCGGACCACCAGGACCACCGGAGCCTGCAGGAGCGTCAGCTCGCCATCTTGAACCTGTCGAATTGGTGTACCATTCTTTGATGAATTTTCCATCCAGTTGCTGAACCATTGGATAAATACCCCACGGCACATCGTTTACTACAAGCTCAACAAATGCAGCACTTGCAGCAGGAATTTCATGGCGTATGAGATAAAGGTAAATAAACTCACGCAAAAACGAAGGGTCTTCAAAACAATTATTCAAATTCAACACATCATATCCATCGAGATCCTGACCTGGAATTGCTGAGTCCATGCGAATATTAAAACTCTTTTTTTCCTCCCCATTTGTCATGCTATAGGAAGTCTGACCTTTGAATGAAACGCCCACTTGCTCGTAAGAAACACCTTGATAAGTAAGTGTTGCCATGAGTTCGGTCCCCGCATTAAAATTGGTCACCATTGTATTGAACCAACTAGAGTTCGAGAATTGCAGGTAAATAGTATCTATGACATCGACATTAAAAATGCCTGTCTCCACGTTGTCTCCAATGCGCAATCGATGATTGGCTTCATCAACCAGCCAATGATGTGGCAGTGATTGACCCATGGCAAACTGAATTGCTGTCGCAAAAAGTAAAGTTGTGATTGTTGCTTTCATTTATGAGTTATGTTGATCTATGTATTTGTTTATCTAATTAAAACAATGTGTCCACTAAATTCATGAGGAATGGAAAGGAGATCATCCACTTTCACGAGATAATTGTACACGCCATCCTGCGCGTAGAATTCACCACCGTGAACTTCACCTGTCCATGGCACTTTGTAATCATTGGTCTCAAATATTTTGTCACCCCAACGATTGAAAATTGACAATGAATATTTTGTTGAGCCTATCACACTTGGCAACCAAACATCATTCACCTCATCTTCATTTGGACTAAATGAATTTGGAGCGTAAAAAGCAAATCCATTGATGATAATAGTACCTGCAATTTCAGCTACGCATCCTTCTGCGCTGATCACCTGTTGCGTAATCGTAATGATTCCACTTTCCGAAAATGTGTAGCTAAAATCGCACGCATCAGCACTTCCACCGTCACTGATAAAATAACTACATGAGACGGAATTGACAGCCGTGGAAATGATCTCTGTATTCGGATTCAACAAATCCAATTGATTGTTTGAAAATGTAAATCCGGCGATTGGCGGAGGTGACAATGTTATCACGTTGTTGAATTGAATACTATCAGACGCGATACATCCTTCATCCGTAGACATCACAACAGTAACATCATATACACCCGGCGTGGTGTATTGATGCGTTGGGCTGGCAGCACTTGAACTAAATCCATCGCCAAAGCTCCATTGATAATTTACGGCAAAGTCATACGTTGATGTCCCATAAAAAATTGCGTTTATGTTTTCGCATGAACTCAGGGTGTCTACTATTGCTGAAAAAACAGGATCCAAAAAAATTGCCACCTCATTTGAGACTGTTTCAACACAATCATTTTCTGTTATGGTCAATGTTATTTGATGTGTTCCGGTATTATTAAAATGAACGTTGGTCGGATTGATTGAAGTGGATGTTTGTGGAAACGCATTGCCACCGAAATCCCATTGGTAAACTGCTTGATTTGTGCTTGCGCCATCCGCAAGAAACTGAAAAGTGTTTCCTTCAAAACATTGGTCAGCAGGATCATCAAAAGATGGATTCAGCAAACCATATATCAACATGCCTGTGGTGGAAGTATCAGGACAAACATTTGCAGCCATGGCCACCAATCTGACTTCATAATATCCTGTGTCTGCATACGTAAAACTAGGATTAATAACTCCTGTCATGTCTGAGTTTCCTGCCACTCCAAAATCCCATTGGTACGATGTGGCATTCTGCGATAGGTTAGTAAATTGATAAGAGAAGCCATCACAGAAAGTCGATTGCGGTTGAATCATTGAAACTACTTCTGCAGGAATATTTACTGTAATTGTATCGGTCTTCACACAACCTTCCTGCGACAATTCCAATGTAACCAGAACACTCGCGGAACCGGGTCCCAAAAATACGTTTTGCGGATCTTCAATATTGCCGGAAGACGGCACTGACAATGGGCCAAACGTCCAATCATAAACAGCACTACTATTCGTTGCACCTTCACCATCAAAATCATATTGAAGCTGATCAAATTCGCAAGAATAACTGTAACCTACAATCTCAGCTTCGATTGACGGCGTGGAAATGTATGTGCTATATGTCGTGTCAGCACATGGTAGCCCCGGATTCAAAATAAGCGTTACGTTATATGTGCCCAAACTAGCATAAGTGTATGAAGGCTCAAAAACATTTGAAGTATCGCTTGTCAGTGTCGTATCGCCAAAATCCCAGTGATAAGTCAATTCCTCAATTGAGTTGTTTATGAAATCCACAGAGAGTCCTCCGCATATATCAATCTGATCGGCAATGGCAGGAGATGAAGTTGGTTCACAATTGGTGACGTTCAATTGAAAATCGCGATTGGTTGACGCGATAAGAACACCATCGCGATATTCATGAATGCAAACACCAACTACAAATTGACCAAGCGCTGTCGGCGTGCAAGAAATTACACCTGTGTTCGCATCGACGGCAAAAACAGGAGTTGCATCGATTGGATAATCCGCAGAATATCCGGCATTGTATGTCAAACCATAATATGGTGGGGCCCCAGGTGGATTGATATAACTCCCATTGACATTCGTATTGAGAGGTGTGCACAATTCGTATACAAGCACGTCACCATCAGAATCAGTTCCTTGTTGATCAAAAACAAAGGGAGCATTCATACAGATAATCAATGGAGGATGCGTTGCAAAGTCGGGATTGCTATTAATAGCCACCAATTCACTTCCCGGTATTTGTGTAGTAAGTGTAATTCCAACAGAAGTTCCAGTAGGTACATTGATGATAGAAAAATTTCTGCAACATCGTTGATAGGCCAAGGTGTAGCCACCCGGAATCAACGGCAGTGTAACGGTATCACTATAAATAGCTTCTTGTACACATAATCCAAGAGGCGCCATGTAACAAGCGCTATTACTCTCTGTGGGAACGTCTGTCACGATTGCTTGAGAAAGCGGAATTTCAAGATTCTCAACCAAAAGTCCGTTTGGATCAAAACAACCAATGGATACAGGATCGTCATATTGGGTATTGCTTGAGCAATCTCTATACAATGTTAATGAAACAACGTATTGATCATTACCGATGGATTCGTAATGAATGGACCCACCGATGATGTGTGAAGCTTGCATCATCATCGACGCACAAATCATAAGCACACCCAATACTATATTTTTTCTAAATCCGAGCACTTTATGTTCTGCTAAATCGTATTGTGAATTGCTAACTCCAAAGAATTAACATCGCTTGCTATCGAACTGCCTGAAGCCACTGAATTACATGTTGAATTCTGCTGCGGGGAATTACATAAATCCCTGCTATGCTTTTTAGCAATGCCGGGAGCGACACTTTCAACTCGACTATTTCGATTCATTATTCGGTTAATTAATTTCAAAACAAACACTTGTGCCGGAGGTTCTACCGGACATCAATTCATTGGCAATAACTTTTGCTAATTCCCTGCTATCGGAAAGATCTTTCAGCAATCACTCATACGCAAATCCCAGAATTGCGCTGACATTTTCAAACCGAATTACATCGGTTGGATTACTGATATTCACCATCCATAAACTAAACTCCACTTGTACTTTCTTTGCGATTCGACCATCGATTCGTTCAGAATAATCCGCGACTGAAAGAATTTGCAAACCTGCACCTATACCTTGATTTAATGATGTAAGTGAAGTGTAGGTCTCTCCATTTTTATGATACATCATTTGCAACTTACCGATATTGAGATCCTGTGCCTCCCATTGATAATTTAAAAAACCATTGACCTGCCCAGACTCATCGCCATCAAACGCAACACAGTAAGAACCCGCTTCATTAGCAATGGAGTTATAAAAATTCAGACAAACATTGAGTTGACCATCACTGTTGAAATTCAAATTATTGCCGAAATATTCAACTCCATTGATGGTCCATGAAGTAATCTGAAGACCGGGTGATAGATTATTTGGGTAATCAAACTCCCAATTATCACCTTGCAAATTGTGAATTTCAAAAGGCGCAGATAAATATGTCGGGGCTCCAACCAAGACAGATTGCGTAATGATTACGTCATCGTTTAGTCCCGGACCATTAGAAATATTGAGGGTTACATTATATGTTCCTGGAGCAGAAAATTCATGATGTGGATCGTGTCCGGTATCTTGAGAACCGTCTCCGAAATTCCAGCTGAAAATATTGCCCGGTTGATTAGGGGTATTAAAATTTAGCGACAAATAATTCGATGAATTGTCCTGTTCCGCTAAGGGTAAACTACCCTCTGTCAAAACATCCGGCGTACATGGAGTACCGAATTCCATCACTTCATTATCGTTCACCAATATGCTCATCACCGGAGGGCAGCCAACACAACCCAATTGATTGAAATCACTGCGCAATTCATAAACTCCGAAACTGTTCTGAACAACACTGGAATTAAGATACAGGCCATTCTGGCCTGCATTCAAATTGAATGGCTGCCCATCCAAAGTTCCCGACATTTTGAATATTGGTATTCCTTCCGTAGAAGGCGGATATATTTCCTTGCGACAAGAAGAAATCGCAACGAATACAAATATTATATAGAAAGCAAATTTCCTCATCTCGTTAAATTCATTCTGAAGTAAACCGTCAACATCGAATTCCTGTCCTTTATATTCTGTGTGAAAAATTTATTTCCGGTGATATCTGTTAGACCAAAGTGATAGGTAAAGCCCATAGCTTTATTCTTACCCAACCAATATTGATATCCAAAAGATAAAGAATGGTTTATTGAAGAAAATCCTTCAGTGAATCCATTGGCTTTTGTTGTTCCCAATTCTTTATTCTCAAAACTTGATTGAGTGGTTTCTGCAATTCTGTTATTTGCTCCAAGTAAATAATCCAGTCCATAACCCAAAGCAACCTCATGATTGCCTTTGACGCTCTTGCGAATTGAAAATTGCAATCCGCCATAGT
>JAYTOA010000186.1:0-3255 GCA_043748015.1 Flavobacteriales bacterium | reverse complement strand
GGGAGGAAGAATTGAATCCATATTGATGAGTCTGCCGGAGCATGCTAGTTGGATATACAATTTTCAGCCTGAAGATGGTAGCGAGGAAGCGCGAACGATGGATTACCTTAGGAAGAATATGGACTGGTTGTAGAACCAAATCAATCGATAGAATATTCTAGTTTATTTCCGCGAGATGAACTAGATTATTCTATCGCCTGATTCTGTGTATGGCGTTACGTCTGAATGATTATTCCTTCATAAAATGTAGCACGCTTCTGCTGTCGTCGTTCATTATTTCTATTGAATAAAATCCAAAGGGCAGAGTTGATATATTCAGTGAGCTGCCTTGAAGTTTCTTGCTCAAAATCAAGCTGCCTTTCGAATCGAAAATTTTGATTTGTGCCTTCGTCATGTTTACTCCATTGCCTTTGAAATTAATAATATCACGGCTAGGATTTGGATAAATCGAAATCTCATGGCTTCCCGCGCTTGAGATATTTTCAGGAAGGAAATCAGCTAATGGTCTTTTGTAAACTCCACTTCCTTTGGTGCACACATAAGCCCAACCATTGTTGATGATGATATCCCATACCAGATTATTGTCCAACCCTTCGCTAACGTCTGTCCAATTAGTACCTAGGTCATTGGTCATAAAAACACCGGGCGTATTCAGGTTTCCAAAAGCACCTACAAAAAGTAAATCATCATAGACAGCAAATGATGAGGGATAGCCAATGAAGTCGAAATTCATGCTTATCCATGAGTCGCCGTTATTGGAGGATTTATACATTGTGCCGGAATTACCTCCTGAAACAAATAGCACTTCACCAATGTGTCCAATTTTAGTTGGGATGTAATCTTGAGGAAAATCATTGTTGATCTCACTCCAACTGTTGCCGAAGTTGACGGATTTGTATATTCCCGATTGAGATACTGCATAGAGTGTATTGCCAATAGATATAATATCCGTTGCATATTCATTACCCATTCCACTGTTGCTTGCTGACCACGTTTGGCCATCATCAGTGCTAATGACCACACCCATCGGAGTAGCAGCAAATATGTCGGCACCAATTTGCGCGAAACCGAGGATGCCGGTAGATTGTAGTCCTTGATTGCACACTGTCCATATAGAACCATCGTCAACAGAACGCAGAATACCCCCATCGCCTGCAGCGAATATGGTATTGCCAAATGTGGCCATTGTTGGTAAAGACCACGAGTTCAAGTTGGGAGTGAATTCCCAAGTTTCACCCTGATTGGAAGTTTTGCAGATTCCATTACCCCAAGTTCCTACATAAACGTTGTTGCCATGCGCTGTCAACGACATACAATATGTACTAGTGATTTCATTTGTGACATCTTCCCAAGTGTCTCCGTTGTTTCCGGAAAAGTGCAATTGAGGCGAATCAAGTAACGAATAATCCAAAGAATAATACGATGACTGAACGAGTAGTTCACCATCAGCGATTGCGTGAAATGAACTTGTAACTGTACCCCATTCTGTGTAAAGTGGTGACCAATCGTACCCGTTATAGTTGGCGTAGTAGATTTCTTCACCAGCAACGTCAGTGATGTAGACGAAATTTTCTGACGTTGTTATGAGCATTCCATTTGGCATAATTGGCACTTCTGCGCTTATGTTCTGCCAGTTAATACCGCTATCGGTTGAAATGTATAAGCCAGTAGTAGTTGTGGCAAAAATATTTGGTCCAGCTACTGATAACTTGCCGCAGTAAGTAGATACTAAGAAACCACTTTCTACTTGATTGTATGAAACTCCTCCGTCTACTGATTGATAGAGCAGACCATTCACTATGGTCAGGAGCTTGTCTTCCAAAAGCAATATTTGATTTGTAAAGTGGTATTGATAAGGAACAATGCCTGCAATACTCGAATTCCAAGATTGTCCACCATCATGCGAGAAGAAGTTACCTCCACCTGCTGTACCCACATAAATATCCTCACCTGATGCCGCAATACAATACGAAACATAACTCGTCCAGAGGTTAGGAATAGGTGTCCATGTGTTTCCCCCATTGTTGGTGTGATAGACGCCATCATATCCGCCCAAGTTTGTCCCTGCATACAAATCTTCGCCATCAATTGCCAGGCAATTGATTTCGTAATTCTTCAATCCATTATTCTTTGCTGTCCAGGATGCGCCATCGTTTGTGCTTCTGAAAATGCCACCGAACTGTGTACCTACGTAGATTTCATCCGCATTATTTGCGTAACAACTTACAAAGCCACCATACGGACCATTGGTTTGTTGCCATTGTGCATTGACGAGATTGGTTGCAGCAAAAATTACTAAAGTGCTGCAAATTGTGAGAATGTTTTTCATGTTTTATTTTTTTTTTGTTGCATTGTTGATTTAGAAATCGACCCTTCAGATGAGTATTTTCATTTGAAAGTCGAAAATTGTAAAGGCTTTAACTTAATTTTCCGATTTGATAATTGTTACCTATAATTTTTTCATTCGAGATTCTTGCGCCGCTCATATCGCTAATTGTCACATTGGCGTTTGAAATTCCTTCCCGAAGATTTTTCGTTTTATAGAGATCACTTCTGGTGCATAGTTCGGAAATGTAGTTGCTTCGTTTGAACACTCTTCATCTTCGATAACGGAATTTGTTGCAGCACCTTTTTTGATTGGAACAAAAAATGAAAGTATGTTCACATCAACTTCTAAGACTTTCATTGGCATAGTGCTTATGACGAATTCGGAAAAGTCATCTTGACCATCTGCGCTAAAAGACAAGTCACATTGACCTTCCTGACTTTGTCCATTGTTGGAGAGTATCGAAAGCGTTACAAACGGTCCAGTCACATTAGGAGTTTTCGTTTTCATGGTTTATTTCTCTATAAGATGACGTTCGTATTGAAATTCCATAAAAAATTGAAATATTTTTTTTATGCCGTCGACTTAGTGAAATTATATTGGCACAACGTTGGAAATATTTAGAATTGGAAAATTGCTTTTCTTGAAGTGACCTTAAAGTCGAGATCAATGAACTCAAGTCCTGCGACATAAAATAAAATTCACTTTTTCGTGATGAGATTGAAATTTTCATCACTTAGATTTGAAAATTCCGCTTGCTGTTCCGTAATGTATCTTTAATGAGTAGTAAATATTCATCTGACCACTCCTGAATTTTCCAGGCGTTCTGATCATGAAAAATGCCATTCGATATTGACTTGTCGAATGGCATTTTTTAGTTAAAGGTTTAGCTCAATCTGAAATTCACGCTTCGATGAATTCAGCTGCCA
>JAYTOA010000185.1:0-10066 GCA_043748015.1 Flavobacteriales bacterium | reverse complement strand
CATAAAACCTGAGTCACACCCGGTTCCAAAGTCCTCAATCCAGAAAATTTCCTGCGAATAAATTTTTGTCGGTAATAGAAGAAAAAGAAGTAGCCATCGATTCATAGTAGAAAAGGAATTAGATAAAGTAAATGTAAGGTGATTCCATTTTCTAATCTTCAAATCGGCTGCGAATATTTCGCTTCGATGAGCCCATTTCCAAATATCTCGATTTCTTAGTAGTTGAAAAATATTCCCACGTTCTACCACTGAAAACCAAACATTTCAGAACCCAACAAAATCAATCACTATAGAGGGAATTGGGTGCAATATTCGCCTCATTTCAAAGCTTCATCTTTTCAACAAACACCTCTTTTTCGACCTCGAGTGGTAAAATGTGGTAAAATGTATATATTTTCGTGCCCGTCAAGACGAATTCGAACAAATGCTGAAGCTCCTCGGTGAATACCCATGCAAGCTGGACAACAAAGGAAGATTGTTGTTCCCGGCCAAGCTGCGCAAGCCGCTCGAGGAAGTTTTGCACCAGGGTCTGGTGATCAATCGCGACATCTACACCAAGTGTTTAGTGATCTATCCGCAGCCGACGTGGGAGAAAATTTCAGCCAACCTCGAGAAGATGAATCCGCACAATCGAAAGCATGCTGAGTTTGTAAGATTCTTCCTCAACGGCGCCACAGAATTGGAACTTGATGCTGTGGGACGATTGAATATTCCGGCTCACCTCCTCACCTACGCTGAAGTTGATCTGAAGAAAAACAATGAACTCGTGTTGTGTGGACTTGGACAAAAAATGGAATTGTGGAATAAGGAAACACGCGAGAAGAAATTCAACGCTCCTGATTTCGATTTCATGACACTCGCCGAAGAAGTGCAGAACGAATTGAAAACCGACCAATAGGCAAGTGGAGTTTTTCCGCTGCCGACACTTATATATATGTCTACAATCAGAAAAGAAGATGGCTACCACCGGCCGGTACTTCTGATGCCTTCAGTGGACGGACTCAGCATCAAACCCGATGGGGTTTATGTGGATGTGACCTTCGGTGGTGGAGGTCATTCAAAGGAAATATTGAAAAGACTGGAAAACGGAAAATTGATTGGCTTCGATCAGGATCCCGATGCTAAAAAAAATGCACTCGACGATCCGAGATTTCAACTCGTAGAGAAAAATTTCCGCAACATGAAGAACTGGTTGCGACTAATGGGCATTCAATCTGTGGATGGCATCCTCGCAGATCTGGGTGTCAGCAGCCATCAGTTCGACAGTGAAGAACGTGGTTTTTCAATTCGCTTCGATGCACCACTCGATATGCGAATGGATAAAAATCGCGAACTCACTGCTGCACATGTTGTGAATGATTACGAAGAAGCGAAACTGATTCACGTGTTGCGAGCTTACGGTGAAGTGGATAACGCAGGGCGAATGGCAAGAAGCATCATTCATGCGCGACCTGTGATCACAAGCGACGATTTGAAATCGGCGATCGAAAAAAATGTTCCGAAAATGAAAGAGCACAAAGTGCTTGCTCAGGTTTTCCAGGCATTGAGAATTGAGGTGAATGAAGAACTGGAAGTGCTGAAAGATCTGCTGACGCAAAGTTGCGAGATACTAAAGCCGGGCGGACGACTTGTGGTGATCAGTTACCATTCTCTTGAAGACAGACTCGTGAAAGATTGGATGAAGTCAGGAAATTTTGAAGGCGAACCTCAGAAAGATTTTTTCGGAAATCTTCTAAGACCACTAAAACCGCTTACCAGCAAACCCATACTTCCGACAGCGGAAGAAATTGAAAACAATAACAGAGCACGAAGTGCTAAAATGAGAATTGCAGAAAGACTGAGAGCTTAAGAAATGAATTGTTCATGTGAAAAATTTCTCATCAACAAGTCAAAACTGAATGCACACTGAAATCTGCTCACTGCTAACTATCGAATGAACACCTACAGACCGGAACAAGATTCCAGCAAAGAGGACGTGCCCGCGGCTAAGAAGAAGAAGAAAGCCGGCGCGGGAAAGCACATTCAACGCGTACTGAATGGCGACTTCCTCGTCCGCGATGGTCTAGTAAAACACATGCCGTTCATCGCTTTTCTGGTAGCGCTTTTTCTCATCAACATTGGCCTGGTTTACTATTTCGAAAACACAGCAAGAGAAAAAGTAAAACTTCAAAATGAATTGAATGAGATGCGCTCGCAATACAATACAACCACAAGCCAGCTCGAAAAAAGCAAGCAGCAAAGCAATGTGGCGCAAGCCATCAAAGACATGGGACTGAAAGAACTCAGAACCCCACCACAAATCATAGATGTTGAACGCGGATTTTTTGAAACGAAATAAGAGGCCGTATGACCAACCCTAAGGACATACATAGCAACCATATCAACCACCACAACCAGCCGGCTTCTTCTCCAACTGAGAAGAAGGCGGGGGTTGAGGAAAATGCGCTTGGACTCATTCATAGTAAAGCTTGGATGTTGTTCGCCGGTCTTTGCGTACTCGCTTTTGCCATCATCGTAAAAGTTTTTGTGATCCAACTTTTTCCTGATGATCACGCACAAGCATTGGCGCAAAATTTCACCTATAAAGTAAATGAAATAGAACCTGTGAGAGGTCAGATTCTCTCCAGTGATGGAAGCTTGCTCGCCACAAGTGTTCCTGAATATGAAATCCGTTGGGACTCAAAAGCGAGCTACGATAAAGAAGATTACAAAGCAAAGATTGATTCACTGGCTTTGTGTCTTTCAAAATTATTCGGTGATCGCTCCGCTGCAGAATACAGAGCAGTTTTCCGCAAAGCGAATGCTGATGGGAATCGCTATGCAGAAATAAAAGACCATGTCGATTACAACGAATTGCAAGCGATGAAAAAATTTCCGTTCATACGCAACGGACAATTCAAGAGTGGATTCGTTTTCGTACAGAAATACATCCGTGATCAACCATTCGGAACGCTTGCTGCGCGCACCATTGGAATGGAGCGTTTAGAAAACAAAGTGGGAATTGAACTTGCCTATGACGAATTGCTTTCAGGAAAAAAAGGAAAACAGCTTCAGGAAAAAATCGCAGGCGGAGTGTGGAAACCGATGTCCAACGCATTCATAGAACAACCTGAACCCGGTTGTGACATTATCGCGAGCATCGACATTCACTTGCAAGATGTTGCGAACGCCGCGCTGAAAAGACAGCTCGAGCAACACAAAGCGGCCTGGGGCTGCGCCATCCTAATGGAGGTCGAAACCGGATTTGTGCGGGCCATTGCGAATCTTTCAAGACATCCGGAAACAGGTGAATACAACGAGCGTCTCAATTGGGCCATTCGAGAAAGCGTTGAGCCGGGTTCGACCATGAAGCTTGCTTCACTTATGGCTTGTATGGACGACGGACTTGTAGATCTGAACGACAGTATTGCTACCGGAAATGGTATCGCATATTTCTATGATAGGCCGATGAAAGATTCCAACTATGACAAAGGTGGAAATGGCACCATCACCACAGAGCAGGTGTTCGAAAAATCATCGAACGTTGGTACTGCACTTATCGTGAAAAAGTGCTACGAAAAATCTCCTCAGAAATTTCTCGACAAGTTAAATTCATTCGGAATCAACTCTGCTCTCGATCTTGACTTATCAGGCGAAACTACGCCACGACTTTACGAATCAACCAAAGACAAAGGCTGGAGTGGATTGAGTTTAACGCAACTTGCTATTGGTTACGAAACACAATGTACACCGCTACAGACGCTTGCATTTTACAATGCCATTGCCAACAATGGTAAAATGGTGAGACCACTTTTTGTGCAGGAAATAAAACGCAATGGCCGCACGATTGAAGCAGTGGAACCTGTTGTTCTCAAAAAAGATTTCTGCAAAAAGTCCACGATTGAAAAATGTCGTAAGATGATGGAAGGTGTGATGGAGAAAGGTGGAACCGCAGACTGGGTTTTTGCAAACTCACCATATAAAGTTGCGGGGAAAACCGGCACAGCATGGCTGAATGATGGCGGCGGATATCAACACGATCGTTACCGAGCATCATTCGTTGGTTACTTCCCGGCGGATGCTCCGAAGTATTCATGCATCGTCGTAATCAATGACCCAAGAAGCGGAGTGTATTATGGAAGTGCAGTTGCGGCTCCAGTTTTCAAGGAACTTGCTGATAAAATCTACAGCACGCAAATGGATTTTCACGCACCTGAAGTGCTTTCAGATTCACTCATGATTGCGCAATCGCGTGTTCCTATTTCTAAAAGTGGCAACACCAAAGAACTGAAAACTGTATTCACCGGATTGAATATTCCGTACGGCGGATTCGACGATTCGGAATGGATTTCAACCTCAAGCACGAAAGATTCAGTGCTTGTTTCTTCAAGAAATTTCAAGGAAGGAATTGTTCCCAACGTAATAGGAATGGGCTTGCAGGATGCGCTATACATTCTCGAAAACAATGGCATGAAAGTGAAAATTTCAGGTCATGGCACAGTGAAAAGACAAAGCGTTTCACCGGGAAATAACGTGAGATCAAATCCATACATCTACATAGAACTTATTTGAAACTGCTGAAAGACATATTGTTTCGTTCGCGCATTCAGGAAGTAATTGGCTCCACCAATGTTGCTGTGGAGCATATCACCATGGACTCAAGGAACGTGAAGCCGTTCAGCGTCTTCATTGCTGTGAATGGTGTCTCTGTAAATGGTCATGACTATATCGCCATGGCTATTGAAAATGGAGCGCGAGCGATTGTCTGCGAAATCATTCCGGACATTCCCATCACCGATGTGACAATCGTAAAAGTGGCAAATTCTTCTGAAGCTCTTGGTCATATCGCTTCCAACTATTACGATAATCCATCAGAGAAAATAAACGTGATTGCAGTCACGGGCACGAACGGAAAAACCACAACTGCAACTCTCCTTTACATGCTCATGCGCAAGCTCGGACACAGGTCCGGTTTGATTTCCACTGTCGAGAATAAAATAAACGACAAAGTCATTCCATCAACACACACCACGCCGGATGCCATTGCATTGAACAAACTCTTGTCTGAAATGGTCTCTGCTAATTGTGTATACTGCTTTATAGAAGCGTCTTCTCATGCATTGCATCAGAACAGACTCACTGGAGTGATTATCCAAGGTGCTCTGTTCACAAATATCACGCATGATCATCTCGACTATCATGGAACATTCAACGAATACATCCGTGCAAAAAAACTGCTTTTTGATTCCCTGCCTTCCACATCATTCGCGATTGTAAATCACGACGATAAGAACAGTGATGTGATGTTGCAAAACTGCAAAGCGCGCAAAAAAACAATGGCGCTGCAAAGCATGGCAGACTATAAAGCGAAGGTCTTGGAGAACAGTTTTAGTGGCCTTCACTTGACCATTGACAATTACGATTTGTACTCTCAACTGATCGGTGGATTCAATGCCGCGAACATTCTCGCGGTGTATGCAACAGCAATGGAATTAGGTATGGATCGCCTCGAAGTTCTTACTGCATTGTCATCGTTGAAAGCTCCCGAAGGTAGATTTCAATATATAAAAACACATCACGGAGTAACAGCAATAGTCGATTACGCGCATACTCCCGACGCATTGAAAAACGTGCTAAAAACTATCAAGGACATTCGCACCGGAAATGAAAAAGTGATCACACTCGTTGGTTGTGGTGGTGATCGAGATAAAACCAAACGACCGGAAATGGCGCGCATCGCAGCGTCACTCAGCGACAGAATTGTACTCACAAGTGACAACCCGCGAAGCGAAAATCCTGATACCATCATTTCTGAAATGAAGGAAGGACTTGATCCGGTGATGATGAAAAAAACACTTGCGATCACAGAAAGAAGAGAAGCTATCAAACTCGCATGCACGCTGGCACAACCGGGTGACATCTTATTGATAGCGGGAAAAGGACACGAGAAGTATCAAGAGATAGCGGGTGTAAAACATCCATTCGATGACTTCGAAATTGTAAGTGAAACCCTAACAACACTTGACAAATAATGCTATACTATCTATTCGATTTTCTCGATAAGCAATTCGATTTTCCCGGAGCCGGAGTGTTTCAATACATCTCTTTCCGTGCAGCAAGTAGCGCAATTCTATCGCTAGTCATTTCTCTGGTTTTTGGCAAGCGATTGATCCAAATGCTGAAGCGCAAACAAGTTGGTGAAACTGTTCGTGATCTCGGTCTTGAAGGTCAAATGGAAAAATCCGGAACACCAACTATGGGTGGTCTCATCATTCTCGCTGCAATACTCATTCCTACATTACTCTTCGCTCGTCTAACCAACATTTACATCCTCACGCTGCTTGTTGCAACGGTCTTTCTTGGACTTGTTGGATTCATGGATGACTACATCAAAGTATTCAAGAAAGATAAAAAAGGTCTTGCAGGAACTTCGAAAATAATCGGTCAGATCGGAGTAGGTGTCATCGTTGCTTCAATGCTTTACTTCAATGACAACGTTTATATGAAGCATCGCATTTCAGATGCTCCAACTTCTCTCAACACAACCAACGAAATTGACAATGCTGCGACATGGAAATCCGAAAAATCACTCAAGACAACAATACCATTTGTAAAGGGTAATGAGTTCAATTACGCGTGGCTCATTCCGGATAGTTGGCAAACAAGAACAGGTATGTTCATCTTGTTTGCTATTGTTGTGGTAATCATTATTACTGCAGTAAGTAATGGCGCAAATATTACCGATGGAATTGATGGACTGGCGGCAGGCACTTCCGCGATTATAGGCGTCACGCTAGCGTTGCTCGCATACTTAAGTGGTAATTACATCTTCGCCGATTATCTCAACATCATGTATATACCACATGCGGGTGAGATGGTAATTTTCATCGCCGCGTTTGTTGGCGCTTGCATTGGTTTCTTATGGTATAACACTTATCCTGCGCAGGTATTCATGGGCGATACGGGTAGCCTGGCACTCGGTGGCATCATCGCAACTTTCGCCATTGCTATCAGAAAAGAATTACTGATTCCTGTACTCTGCGGAATTTTTCTCGTCGAAAATCTCTCGGTGATGATTCAGGTAGCATATTTCAAATACACCAAGAAAAGAACCGGTGAAGGGAAAAGAGTTTTTCTCATGTCTCCTTTACATCATCACTATCAGAAAAAAGGATATCATGAATCCAAGATCGTCAATCGCTTCTGGATCATCGGTATCATGCTGGCAATAGTCACCATAATAACCCTAAAAACACGATAATAGTATTGAGTAAAAGGATTGTCATATTAGGTGGTGGCGAAAGCGGCGTAGGATCGGCAGTGCTTGCTGTGAAGCAAGGTTTCGACGTTTTTCTTTCAGACAAAAGCATGCTGAAAGAGAAGTACCGCAATCTTCTCGTGGCAAGAAAAATTCCATTTGAAGAAGGCACACATACTGAAGAAAAAATTCTATCCGCAGATGAAGTAATCAAATCACCCGGAATTCCGAATAAGACATCGCTCATTCAAAAGCTGAAGGAAAAAAATATTCCTGTTATCTCGGAAATTGAATTTGCAGGAAGATACACCTCAGCGAAAAAAATCTGCATTACAGGTAGCAACGGAAAAACAACTACCACGCTCCTCACTTATCACATTCTCAAAAATGCAGGCTTAAACGTGGGGCTTGGAGGCAATGTCGGAAAGAGTTTCGCTTTGCAGGTGGCTGAAAACAATTACGACTATTACGTACTTGAGTTGAGCAGTTTTCAACTCGACGACATGTTCGAGTTCAAGGCTGACATCGCCATACTACTCAATATCACACCTGATCACCTTGACAGGTATGATTATGATTTTCAGAAATACATCGAATCAAAATTTAGGATCACTCAAAACCTGACCAATCAAGATGTATTCATTTTCAACGCAGACGATCCTGCAACAACAAAGGAGATGCAGCAGCGCACAATCACTGCCCAACTCTACCCTTTCACGCTCAGCGAAAAATTGCCTTTTGGTGATCGCGGAGCCTTTACACACGGTGATTCTTTCACAATACATATCAACCAAAACAACAGCCTTACTATGAAATTTACAGAACTTGCACTGCAAGGAAGACACAACCTCGGCAACAGCATGGCCGCAGGTGTAGCATCGCGCATCCTCGAACTGCGCAAAGAATCCGTTCGGGAAAGTCTTGAGAATTTCGAAAACATCGAACACAGAATGGAGTATGTCTCTAATGTTCATGGTGTCACTTTCATCAACGACAGCAAAGCCACCAACGTTAACTCCACATGGTATGCACTGGAGAGCATGAAGACTCCTACAGTGTGGATCGCAGGGGGACAAGACAAAGGAAATGATTACAAGGACCTTGCTGAGTTAGTGAAAAACAAAGTGAAGGCAATCATTTGTCTCACCAACGACAGCGTGAAAATCCGCAAAGCGTTTTCGCATGACGTAGAGACGATAATCGATGTACACTCCGCCGATCAGGCTGTTCGTGTAGCCTACGAATTATCGCGTGAAGGAGACACCGTTTTATTGTCACCAGCCTGCGCATCATTTGATCTATTTGAAGATTACGAAGACAGAGGAAGACAGTTCAAAGCTGCAGTTCGAAAACTGTAGTAGACAGTGTTCTGTTTTCATTAAGGCCGAAATATGAGTGCGGGGATACATGCTAAATGTATCCCCGTCAAACTCACTGCCCTATGATTGATAGCCAATATTCAATTCCGAGCTATCAGCAATTACTCCCCTAACAAATTCCGATTCCCTTTCCAATTCAACATTTCAGAGGTCATTTCTGAACCCTTGGGCTGTTGAAACTTCGCTTTACATGCGATTACTTACTTTTGCACCCCAAATTTTAATTCAATGAAAAAAGCAATTATCCACACCGCAAAAGGTGATATGTCAGTTGAATTCTTTCACAAGGATGCACCGGGCACAGTAGAAAATTTTATCACACTCGCCGAAAAAGGCTACTACGACGGTTTAAATTTTCACCGCGTTATTCCTGATTTCGTAATACAGGGCGGATGTCCAAACGGCACCGGCGCCGGTGGACCTGGCTACAACATCAAATGTGAATTGGATGGCGACAACCAATACCACGACCGTGGTGTATTGAGTATGGCGCACGCAGGTCGCAACACAGGCGGATCTCAATTCTTCATCTGTCATTCAAGAAACAACACTGCTCACCTCGATCGCAATCATACTTGCTTTGGTAAAGTGGTTGATGGTCTTGATGTGATTGATCAAATAAAAGCCGGCGACAAAATCACCAAAATTGAAATCATCGCTGAATAAGCGACAAACTATAAAATTGAAAAGGCACGAATTCGTGCCTTTTTTTATTGTTCAATATTTTGAAAATGTCAATGCGAAATTTGAAAGTCATCTGCATCATTCAGCACCGGAAACTTCATTCTAAAATCCACAAGTTCAATTGCCGATAACTTCACCGTCAAAATCTCTTCGCTTTTAGAGCCCGGTGTACGAAGATTTTCTCCACGCGGATTGATAAAAAGTGAATCGCCTGCGTATTCATGATTGTTGTTGTCAGTTCCCACTCTATTGCAGCCAACAACATAGCTTTGATTCTCGATGGCACGTGCAGACAACAATTTCATCCAAGGATCACGTCGAACAGCGGGCCAGTTCGCAACATAAATGAGCGCATCATACATTGGAATTCCATCAGTCAATCTATTGCGACTCCAAACAGGAAACCTAAGATCATAACAGATCAACGGACAAATTTTCCAGCCACGCCATTCTTCAATAAGCAATGATGTTCCTCTTTTATAAAATTGATCCTCTTTGGCAAACGTGAATGTGTGTCGCTTGTCATACATGCTGAAAGAACCATCCGGTCGAACCCAGAAAAGTCGGTTATAATAATCTCTGTTGTCTTCAACAGAAACGCTACCACAGACAACAGCATCTTTTTGTGAAGCATGATTGCGCATCCAATTCAACGTTACCATTTCTTGCGGATGAAATTGTTCAGCTACTCGTTGTGGCTCCATAGAAAACCCCGTCGTGAACATTTCCGGCAAAACGATTACATCAGTCTTCTCTTCAATTTGTC
>JAYTOA010000184.1:0-5528 GCA_043748015.1 Flavobacteriales bacterium | reverse complement strand
CTATCGATATCGTTGTTGCTTGTTTTCGTGATGAACTTGTCCGTGAAGGCACAACAAGATCCGATGTTCACGCAATACATGTTCAATACATTGAGCATTAATCCCGCATATGCAGGAAGCGCCGACAGGCTTACTGCAGTGGCATTGCACCGTTCGCAATGGGTTAACTTTAAGGGAGCTCCAACCACGCAAACATTGACCATTCATTCGCCACTCAGAAATGAAAACATCAGCATTGGTGGAAGCGTTGTGAATGATGCCTACGGTCCTATTAAGCAAACAGGTGTGTATCTCGACGCCAGTTATAGAATTTTCATGGGATCAAAAAAACTAGCCTTCGGATTGAAGGCAGGCTCGAATTTTTTCAATGCAAATTTGATTGACCTCAATCCCTATTTTGAAGACGACAATACCTTCAACGCTAACATCAAGAGCAAAGCATTACCGAATTTTGGATTTGGTGCGATGTATTACAGCAAGAAATTTTATGCGGGACTTTCTGTACCAAAACTTTTACAGAACAAACTCATCAATGGCGATCTTCCAGATTTCATCAACAACAAAGAAAAACAACACTTCTTTTTAATCGCCGGTGCTGTATTCGACGTTTCTTACTATACGAAATTCAAACCTACCATCCTTGTTAAAGCAGTCAACGGAGCGCCGTTGTCAGCAGAAATTACAGCTCAGTTTTTATTCTTTGAAAAACTATGGGCAGGGGTTATGTACAGATGGCAAGACGCAACCGGTATGCTACTTCAATATGAAATCAACCATCGATTCAAAGTTGGCTACGCATTCGATTATACACTCACAGACATACGCAAATACAGTGATGGCACGCATGAAGTTATGCTTGGGTTTGACCTCATCAAAGGTTATCCTGGGGATGTTTCTCCGCGCTATTTCTAATTTGAATAATTACTGAAGCACTGCAATGAAAAAATTAAGATACATAGTCGCGATTGGTTTGATGTCGATCATCATTCCAATAACGGCAGTGGCACAAAAAGCCAAAATGAAACTCGCCGATAATCACTATCAGAGTTTTGATTTCGTAATGGCTGCTAACATTTACAGAGATGTGTTGGCCAATGCAAAATATGCGAATGACTCTATTGCAATTCGACGAATTGCAGAGTGTGAGCACAAGACAGGTCAATTGATTTCAGCGGAAGGCTATTATAAACAATTGATCAAGTTGGGATTTGCTGGCAATCAAGATTTAAGAAGCCTGGCAGGTGTTTTAAAAATGCAAGGAAAATATGCTGAGGCACTTGAACTATATAAAACCATCTACGCTAAATATCCTGAAGATGACGTTGCAAAACGTTATGTAGATAATCCCGATTTCGCCAATTTAATTTTGAGGGACTCTGCTGTATACACGATTGCAAATTCTGCTATCAATTCTGCGTCATCCGATTTTGCTCCGGGATTCTTTGTCAATAAAAAAGTCATTTTCAGTTCTTCAAGAGGAAGTGCTAAAAAAGATCAGAGAATCTATCCGCGAACTCAACAACCTTATCTCAACGTATATCAGTCGTCTATTGCAAACGACAGCACACTGACGGGTGTAGATGAATTAGCCGACAAGATCAATTCGCGTTATCACGAAGGAACAATGACTTACGATCCAAGATCAAACAATTTGTATATCACGAGAAACAATTTCGTGCGGGGAAATTTGAATAAATCACATTCAGGAAAATTAAATCTGGGTATCTACACGTCGCACTACGATGTGTCCACTCAACAGTGGGGAACTATAGAAAAATTTCCACATAACAATAAAGAATACAACGTAGGACATCCGACGTTGAACCAAAGCGGAAGTAGAATTTATTTCACAAGTGATATGCCAGGAGGACGAGGTGGCTCGGACATTTACTACTGCGAAAAACAAGGCGAAATTTGGGGTGCACCTCAAAACGCGGGTACAAAAATCAATACTTCCGGCAACGAAATGTTCCCCTACATGGTAGGCGACAGCATGTTGTACTTCTCTTCCAACGGTCAACTTGGGCTGGGTGGATTAGACGTTTTCTATACAAATCCATTTGATGAAAAGCCCGTGCGAAGCGTAGGATATCCTGCGAACTCACACTTCGATGATTTCGGGTTGGTTTGCTTTCCGGAAGAAACGGTAGGCTATTTCAGTAGCAACCGACCTAATGGAAAAGGTGATGATGACATTTATGAGTTCGTTCTTTCCCCTGTAGAATTTCTCATTGTAAGTGGAAATGTTGTGGATGCCGAAACACTGCTACCGCTTTCCAATGTGACAATCTCGGTACCAACAGAAGATGGTTCAGTCATACAGGTTCTCAGTGACAACGACGGTAACTATACTATCAAAGCACCATACAAAAAAGAAGTCGAGCTGGAAGGAACAAAACAAAAGTATCAACCGGCAACCGGCAAAGGCAAAGCTGATCCACGATCTGCATATTTAGAAGGTGTTGATCTGAAAATGGTTAAAATTGATTACATGGCTACCGGTAAAGTTTTGCATGACAACAAAGCATCAGCTGTTGGCGCGATTATAAGGCTCTATGAAATTGTTAGTGGTGATTCCATCTTCATTGATTCAGTTTTGATAAGTAACAACGCCACCTATAGTTTTCCGTTGCAAAAAGCCCGTAAATACTTACTTGTAGCTACAGAAAAAGAATATGCGCGTCAAACACACGGATTCAACACCAACGATCCGAACAATAAAATTCATACCTATGACTTCAAACTATTCAAAGCTAAAGTGGGCGAAGTGGTACGACTCGACAACATCTATTACGATTACAAAATGTGGGACATCAGACCGGATGCCGCACTTGAACTAAATAAACTTGTTGACATTATGAACGACAATCCAACTATGAAAATTGAGTTGGGTTCACACTCGGATGCCCGTGGTAGTGATAGTTACAATCTTGACCTCTCAGACAAAAGAGCAAAGTCAGCTGCAAATTATATTATCTCGCAAGGCATTCCTGCCGATCGTCTCTACGGTAAAGGATATGGTGAGACCCTTATCCTAAACCATTGCAAGAATGATGTGAAATGCTCCGAAGAAGAACATCAATTCAACAGAAGAACAGAATTCAAGATTACAGCGTTCTAAGTATTAGCAAAGCCGATAAGAAAAATGAATCCGGATGATCACCTCATCCGGATTCTGTATTCTTTGGGGTAGTAGTTGTTCATGCGATTCTTCATCACCTTCGCCCAACCAAGTGCATGACCTTGAAATTTCAAAAGATTCCAACCCGCAGTTGAATCAATGACGATCTGATCTCCGCGTAAAAAATTTTGTGCATCTTCTAAACTCAACTCATACGATGGGAAATAATCGCTGCTCATACGACTTGTTGCAAGTGCATGCGCCGGAATAAAATCTTCTCTTATTAATCTTCCTAATTCCACTCCTGGCATTGTGATAAAAAGCGTTTCGGTGAGGGTATTCAATTCGACAGAAGAAAATATCGATGCAAAAATATCTTTGTCCTTGTTCTCGATCAGGTGCCCGCTGAATTCCGCAAATCCAGAAACCTTCTGCACTACGTTGGCCGCTGCCTTTTCGAAAATGCGATTGCCTTTTGTATTGTTCACTTTTCCTCCATTCAGCTTTTTGAAAACTGAAATGTAAAATCCTTCACCGGGAATTTTACCCGGAAAAAAGCGTAGCGCGTTCAATCCGTCCTTCTCTATTTGTTCGATGTTCCATTCATCAGGCACATCAATTTTCACCGACCCGAATTGACCGGAATCCAGCACTTTCAAACAGTTCTGTTCGTTCTCTTCTTCGGCAAAAGTGCAAGTTGAATAAATAAGATAACCGCCCATCTTCAACGCCGGGATGATGTCATCGAGAATCTTACTCTGCCTGGTGCTGCATAACTTCACATTGTCTATTGACCATTCCTTTCGCGCGTCAATGTCCTTGCGAAACATTCCCTCACCACTACATGGTGCATCCACAACAATGCAATCGAAGTAGTCTGACACACTTGAAAAGGCCGAAGGTTCGTTAGCGGTTACAATCACATTACTTGCTCCCCATTTGATGAGATTCTCGCGCAATATTGCATTGCGTGTCCGATTCATTTCATTCGAAATCAATCGCCCTTCCTTACCAAGAAACTCGGAAATGATCAACGATTTTCCTCCCGGTGCAGCGCAAAGATCCAGACACCGCAACTCGCGCTTGTCTTTATAGACACTGCGCAACACGTGATCCAATATCATTGACGAACTCTCCTGTGGATAATAACATCCTGCATGAAAAAGTGGATCCAGTGTAAAAGAAGGACGCTCTATTAACATCACGCCATTTTCTAACCAACCTATGGGCTGAACATCATTCCATAGCTTAAAAGGTTTCGCAGTATTGATGTGTAAACTTGTGCGTGGCGATTCATCCAAGGCATCAATTAGCGAGTCAGCTTTCTCTGGAAATTGTTTCCTGATGCGTGCAACAAAGGCTTCCGGTAATGATGTCATAATCGCAAACGTAAGATGATTTTGAGATTCAATGATCAATCCTTTTCCTTGAGCCACTTTGGCACCTTCTTCTTGGGCTGCTCACCACCTTCCTCAACGGGCGCCTCTTTCTCTTCTATTTTTTTCTTCTCAACAGGTGCTGGACTTTTTGGATCAACTTCATCATCCCACTGAATCGACGTGACTGATCCCTTCTCCTGCTTCTCCTCCTGATAAGTTCCTACGCTACTGTTCTTCTTAAATAAGCCAAGCTCTTGCTTCAACAAAGCTTTTACATTTTGCTTCTCCACTTCCATCTCATCTTGTCGCACAGTTTTCGCCAACTCCTTATCCATTGCAAAAATTGGATTTTCTGTCGTGCCCTTCATTGACAGGTATAATTTTTTTCCGAGCCCATCATCTGCTTCTGTCCATTCTTTTTCTTTGCGCACAAGTACATCGCGAAGATTAAATCCTATTGCGTAATCGATGCCACTATCGAACGTGTGCTTGCCCCTCGCTGAAATATCCATTGCACTGCTTCGAATGTCCATCAAGGGAATAGTGATGAGTCGATCTTTAATTTCAATCACATTCTCTAGTTTGGAAAATGAAATGTTCTTCATCTTCTCTGCAAATCTGTCTTCATTGACAAACGGCGCAACCCACTTATTTCCTTTGATATAGATAGGAATTTCCTGCAGCGTTTCAAGATTGTTCAATTCACCATTCACTATTGAAATATCGATGATACTCTCCACTTTATCGGTAAGCACCTCGAGCGAAGTTGTGATCGGCGCTCGCAATTGAACCGTTGCTGTAGCAATGCCTTTGAGATGTTTGTCCTGAATAAATGACTGACCGAAATTCTCGAACTCCGTGAAAAGTTTTTGAATATTGATCGCTTCCAGATTGGCCAGGCAATTCATTCGGTAACGATCTTCTGATGCGCGCTCCATGACAAACTGCGCGGTGAATTTTCCGTCAGCCGTATGGAAGGAAACAGGATCAATAGTGAACTTTCCATTGCTCAATAATGCAACGCCCTT
>JAYTOA010000183.1:0-7297 GCA_043748015.1 Flavobacteriales bacterium | reverse complement strand
CCACCACCGCCGCTTCCACCACCACCGAAGTGTCCGCGACCACCGGAGAAATCTCTCCAGGTTCCACTATGTCTTCGGTTCATACTATTCAGTAAAGCCCAAGCTTGCCAGAATCCGAGGTTGTTAAGCAGTGCATACTTTTTCACTTCTGATCGTTTCATCAAAAGAAAAATGCCAAGGATGATGAGGATCACTAAAAATATCACGCCGCCTGCCGTATTTTTTTTGCGATAACCTTCCGCATAAGCATCAGAGTTGTATTCACCTGATGATAGCGCCATCAGAGTTCTGACTGCATTTTGCAGACCTTTGACCATGTTGCCATGCCTGAATTCAGGTAACATTTCATTTTCGATGATCATATGCGCTGTGGCATCGGGAATAGCTCCTTCAAGTCCTCGACCAACGGCTATGAAAACTTCTCCTTTTTCTGAAGCTGTTTTTGGTTTGATCAAAACAATGATTCCATTGTCTTCCTTTTTTTGACCAGCTCCCCACATTTCTCCCAGCTCAATGGCGAATTGAGTTTTATCCATTCCGCATAAATCGGGAACCAAAATGACGAAAATTTCATTACTGCTTTGAACTGCGAATTGTTGTAATGTCGACTCAAACGATTGTTTTTCTCCGCTGCTCATCATTCCGGCTAGATCATAAACAAGGCGATCCTTGTCCTGAGTGGGAAAACATTCCTGCCCGGCCTTTTGAGCAAATAACGAAGTCGTGATTTGCAAAAAGAAAAGGATATGTAACAGTCGCTTAATCATGACGTTTCTTAATCTCTCCTGTCGTCAGATAATTTGGAAGTTCATTGGTATCGTCAGATCGTGCAGGAAAAAACTGTTTGATTTTTTCACCCACAAGTCCAAGTGCTTCCACAATACCTTCTTCGATGCGCTGTTCACGAAAATGGCTGATCATTTTGTTCTTGATCACTTCCCATGAATCGTGTTCCATGTGTTCGTTGATTCCTGCATCTCCAACAATAGCGAGCTTACGATCTTCAATCGCGAGATAAATAAGTACGCCATTGCGAAATCTTGTATGGTGCATTTCAAGCTCTGCGAAGATGAAGGTTGCTCGGTCAAGAGCATCTTCAACGCATTTGTTTTCGAGGTGCACACGCAACTCGCAGGAAGTTCCCGACTCGGCCTTGGCAATCGCTTGTTCGATGCGATCTTTTGCTTCCGGCAGGATGATTTCTTCGATGGTCAAATTAAAACTTTTTTCTTGAAATTAAAATTTTACCACCGGAACATCTTCCGCACCCGGCTTTGATTCAAACATTTCACGCACTTTGAAATCATCAGCTTCATCTGCAACCATACGAAGCCCCATCTTTCTCCACGTTCCTCGGATATAGGAATTGTAATCCTTTACGGATTCATTATAGCGATTGCGCTCTGTGTTGATTCTGTTTTCTGTCCCTTCCAATTGTGCCTGCAGCGTTGAAAAATTCTGGGTTGAATTCACCGTTGGATAATTCTCCATCACAAAACTGCGCAATCCGCGATAGGCATTCATCATGGTAAGATCGCTTTGCTCTAGTTCTGCAGGTGATTGTGCATTTTTTACGCGAGTTGATTGTTCAGAAATAATATGACCAACGCTATCCGTATAATGACGGATACCCGAGCGGGCTTCAGTGACACCGATGAAGATTTGCTTTTCGTTTTCTGCAGCGGCGCGAACAGTTTCAACAAGATTGCCAATCAAATCCGCGCGTCTTTGATATGCGCTTTGCACATTGCCCCAAGACTCCTTCACAGTTTCCTGTTTCGTAACAGAATTATCACGTACGCTTGCGCCGAACATATAGAAGAGACCAAAGCCGGCGAGCACCGCAACAGCGAGAATGATAACTGAAAGAGTAAGTTTATTCATAGGATAGATTTTTTGCTAATTTAAAAACACTGAACATACAGCGCGTTAAATCCTGCAAACAATTGAAGTGCCGTGGGCTGTTTTGCTGACAGTCTGGCAACAAGAAGCGTTGTGACGATGAATTACCTGACATTAAGGATGAGCGATCCTGTAATGCTTGTCAGTCTGCCGTTCACAGAAAATTGAGGATCTTCGATCAATACCGGAAATGTAACATGCTCTCTGTAGAAGGGAAGCATATCCTGATCAGCGTGAATTGCAAAGTGTAAATGTTTTGAGAATTGGTGATACCAACTCAAACACAAAGCAGAATTCAATCCGTTCAATTCGTATTTTACTCCTGCAATTGTTTGCTGCTCTTCGTATCCCGATCCGTTTGTTTTGCTCATATAACCGAGACTGAAACCTGTGTGCGTCACCATTCGCGGAGCAATTCCAAGTGCAAAGCCGTTTTTTTCTGTCAACTGAAGTACAGTCTGTAGTTTCAACTCAATGGCTTGTACATTGTTGAATATATAAGTGTTGTCCTGAACATTGAATCGCAGATCATTCCAGCGCCATGCAAATGCGGCACGAAACCCCAGCTTCTTAGTCCCATTGTCGAGATGATAATACCCTCCAAACGAAGAACCGTCAGATGGCGAAAAGGGTTTTTGATTGGTGGGATGTAAATTGAAATGCGCTCCAAATGAATAGAAAATACCGAAGTGCGACACTTGAGCCAAAGCGGCAGGTGGGAGGAACAATGCGATATATAATAATATTCTTGAAGGCATTTCAGAGTTGGTTGGTCATGAACGATGCGCCAACCATTCTATTGTAATGAATTTCGTAGCAATTTAAGTCGTCAGAAATCAGTAGCTGCGGTATGTATTTCTAATACGCAGAATCGGCGGATACGTTCACAAAAATATCACGTTGTGAATTGATTAAGCCTTTGTTTCTAAATGTAGTCTTTACTTTCGTTGAGGAATATTTTATGAGTAATTCGGAGAAAGAATAAAGTCGAAGAAGTTATGTTATTCGCCATCACAGATATTGAAACTACCGGCAGTCATGCTGCCGGCAACAGTATTATTGAAATTGGTGTTTGTCTGCACGACGGCACAAAAATCATACGCGAGTATGAAACATTGCTCGATCCGGGTGTGAGGCTTCCAACTTTTATTACAGCATTGACAAACATTACCGACGACATGTTGAAGCCTGCGCCAACTTTCGATCAGGTGGCAGATGAGCTGGAGGAAATATTCAATGATGCCATCTTCGTTGCACACAATGTCAGTTTCGATTATTCATTTATCAAAGCCGAATTCAGTGCTATCGGCAGGCAGTGGAATCCTCAGCGACTTTGCACCATGCGTCTGGCGAGAAAGGCATTTCCGGGAATTCCTTCTTACGGTCTGGGAACACTTTGCACTTGGTTGAATATTGAAAACGAAACGGCACATCGCGCACTGAGTGATGCCCGTGCAGCAAAAGAATTGCTTGTGAAATCACTTTCGATTCTCGATCCTGAAGTCATTGAGAAAATGATCGCAAAAAATTCAGGTGAGATTTTTTTGCCGGTCAACGTAGATAAAAAGGATTTTATCGCAGTTCCGGAAGAAGCTGGTGTCTATTATTTTCTCAATGAAAAAGGAAAACCTATTTATATAGGTAAAGCGAAAAATCTTAAGAAGCGCGTTCGACAACATTTTACAACACATCCTGAAAGCAAGCGCATGCAAGCCTTCATGAAAGAGATATTTCACATCACTTTTGAATTAACCGGTACAGAACTAATTGCACTTTTACTTGAAGACGCTGAAATAAGAAAGCATTGGCCGGAATACAACAGTGCACAAAAACGGAAAGCGCCAAAAGTGAATGTGGTTCGATATACCGATCAAGCCGGTTATAGCAGACTTGCAGTGCAAGAGGGCAACAAGATCATCGCCGCTCACAAATCATTTTCATCATTTTACGTTGCTAAGAACTGGTTGACAGAATTGGCAAAGGAATTTGACATTGACATGCGATTGCTGGGTCTCGATATGTTTGACGTGAATCGTGAGATGCCTTCGCCGGAAGAGCACAATAATCAATTGAATGTGGCGCTGGAAGAATATCGTTTGCGTGAACCTTCGTTCGTAATTCAAGACAAAGGGCGCACTGAGAATGAGTTTTCATTTGTGATGGTGCGCAATGGATTGTTTAAAGGGTACGCGTTTATGACTGGAGACAAAATCATGCTGGAGGATATTGAGTCTTCCCTTTGCGTTTTACCGCCTACGGAAACGAATGCTTCAATCTTAGGAACGATCAATGAGCATTACCGTGGGTACATAAAAATCGAGGACGGGTCGCTTACTTTTTCTTGAGAATACTATGAAGGAATTTGCTTACCGGTTGCGCTGCATTATAATATTCAATGACCGTTTCCATCAGTTTTTCTGAAGTGATCGTTGAAGCTTTCATTTCCACCCAATAGAAAAATTGCTTGTTGTAAATGTGAGGACACAACACAGCCGCTTCTTTGAATTCCGGCGGCAGGATTTTATTTTTTTCTCCTTGCAATTCACCCCAGTATTTTTTGAAAGTTTTATCGCTCAATACTTTTTGCAAAGCATCCGGTTTCTTTGTTAGATAGGATCGAATGTCGTAAAGCAAATCTTTATCAGGCATGTAAATTCCTCCGGCAAGTCCCATTTTTTCGGGACCAAATTCAATGTAAATTCCGGAAGCACCTTGCGTCTTGCGTCCTCCATCAGCAATGGCTGCGGACGTATTCAGTTTATACGGCGTCTTGTCTTTTGAGAAACGAATATCTCTGTTGATTCTAAAGATCGCTTCGAAAGGTTTGATGTTGACACTCTTGTCATACTTTCTGATTTCTTTTATTAATTCTGACGTGAAATGCTCAAACGGCTTCTTCACACTTTTCTCATAGCGCTTTTTGTTTTCCAGAAACCAATCTCTGTTATTATTTGCTGCGAGGTCTTTGAAAAATTCTAGGAAATCCATTTCGAAATATTTCATGATTGTCAATTTGAATTAGGCAAACTCCAAAATTTATCTCCGAGTGATCAATGATTCGATTCACGAATTCTACCACTCAATGATGGAATCTTGTAAATGTGGATTGTTTCAAGTGCGTTTTTCGGATTCAATCGATTCAATAGTTGATCAAACCAACCGGATTCAACCGTGGTCAAAAATGTAATGTCAGGATAGTGCTCTCTGATTTTCGCAACTCGATCTTCAAGGTTGGTGTCATCGTAGAATAGGTAATAATTGGGCTCCAGGCGCGGTTGCAAATCATTAATAGTTTCTTCCTCATCGTGATGCATGTTCAGAATATATTCAGATGGATTGTCGCCTTTTTTCCAGTAGTAATAGGTAGTCCATATACCCGAATAGAATTGAGGAAGCATAGAACCACTTTCAATGTGCGTGTATTCCAAAGCGAAATTTCTGCAATCACCCTGTTTGAATAAATACGACATCGATTCTACACGGCATTTTTTAGAATAAGTAAAGCAAAGGGTGAGCATGACAATCGTATTCACTGTCCAAAAGAAAACCCAGCTACCTCGCAAAAGTTTTTTGTTATTCATCCAGAATTTGGATTTATCGATGAGTGCATTCCAGCCAATCACACCAATCATCACAACAAAAGGAAGCGCAGGAAGAATGAACCTTTCCTGACGATTGGGATACCAGATATGAAACAGCACAAATCCGGTGACAGGAAGAACGAACAACAATTGCTTTCGCCACTCGCGAAAAAAACCGGTAACGAGAAACAAACTGATCGGAGGAAGGATGAATATTGCAATGAAACTTAAGTAGGCGATGGAAGATCCGGGATAGTTGTTTGCGTTGGTTGTGTTGTATTGAAAATATCCTTTGAGATGCTGAAACGGTTCGCCACCCCAAAGTAACACGTCATCAATTTGTGTTAGAAAAAACATTCCAAATGAAACGACTCCAAACAAAAATGCGTAGCGGAAACTGTGAAAGATGAGCAGGATCAAACCGACCAGAGCAACCAGCAATCCAGTCTGGTAGCGAATTCCGACAGCCATGCCCATGAGTAAGGCGGCGAATATTAATGCACGTATCGCTTTTGCATTTGTATTCGGTCTGTCTAAAGTTGTTGCCGAAATCACCCGAGCAACCAAACGGATATTTTTAAAAGAAACATGTTGAATCAGCAAATAGAATCCTGCCATCAAAGGAGGCACACACACCAGTTCCACCAGATTGCGCACGGAGAAATTTGGTAGAATTGCTATGAATGCGAGAAGGAAACCTGCCTGAATCGCGTTTTTTCTATTCGATAGCAGTTCGGTAATCTTGAACCCGTAATAAACCACCAGCAAGGAGTAGAGCGCGTGAATGAAACGCATTAGATACATCTGCGATTCAGGATTGTCTAGACCAAGAAAATGAAATGCTTTGAAAAGGAGAAAAAGTCCACCGAGATAAAAGAAACTGATTGGTTCCGGATGTGGATTGTTGTTTCCGATTCCCGGCAACCAACCGTTGAAGTTTTTTCCTGCCGCCCAACTGGAAGAAGGTTCAATAGTGAGAAAATGATCATCGTGCATCATAAATCCCTGCGCGAAAAGCACGGCAATCAATCGAACACCAAAGGCAAACAGCAAGATGAAGAAAAGAGGACGCTGCAGCACAGCGGCAGAAATGGAGGAGAGGACAGAATTTGATTTCGACATACGTTGACTTTATTCGATGCGAAAATCGTTCATGAATGAAGTAATGCGAAAATTGGAGACAGCCAAGAAACTAAAATTTCTTACTCACTTCTTTTTCTTACGGAAAAGATGCTTATTCCTTTCGAAGTAATCACCTTCCTTGAGATATTTAGCTTCTTCGAGAATGGAGAATGTAGTAGACGTCACTTCAAGTGTCCTTCTTAATGTAGCTTTCTTCCTATTGTCCTTACCGGGCGTTTCCATGACGATCTTTGCTGAATCACCTGACTGAGAGACTTCAAGAATGTTCCACACGATTCCATTGTTGTCGAGTTTTGTACCTTCTGGATTTACTTTAAACTCGCCTCCGCCACCAACAACTTCGCCGGTCCCATCGTCATAATGCACTTCGTAAATCCAGATTTCACCATCCAGTTTTGTAGTGCATTTAGCAGGCATTGCCATTTTTGTGCGGTTGTCGCCTTCCGTGTATTCGAGATAACCATCCCAATCGCCTTGAGTTCGGTTGAATTGATCCAGGATAATTGAACGGTTATCAGGCGCTTGAGCCGCCATAATGAAAAGCAATCCCAGAAATATTGCAGTAATATTTTTCATGTTAGAATGAAGCATCCTAACAAAGATAACTGAAAGCTACTCGAATGACTCTCAGAATGAGGAGATTATTTGCCCACGCAAATCTCACTTGAAGG
>JAYTOA010000182.1:0-77225 GCA_043748015.1 Flavobacteriales bacterium | reverse complement strand
ACGGGGAAGTTGTGGCTTTGTTTGGAATCCATTTTACCCCAGATCATATTGTGAACGAGCACGATATTCGGCGCAAAATATTTTGATTTCAGCAACAGTTGTTTGAAATTATGTCGCAGATGAACAGCAACAAATTGTGAATGTTGAAATTCATTTGTGCGCATTGTTTCGAAAGTATTAGCAGCAGCGATGGTGAATTTTTGCCATGTTCCTCTGGCATTGTAAAGAAGTGAAAGCGGCACATCATCAGGCACATATCCTGCAACTGTCATGATAGAAAAAAGTCCGACATTCTGAATATTGAATATTTTCTCTGCGCGAAAATCAATGCGTGAATAGCTGATGTCGCCGGTCAGAACATCGTTAAACCCTTTCGTGTATTTTAAATAGAATACCGGAAATCGGCCTCCAAGGCTCACTTCACGGTTGGGCATGCGCACAAGTTTTTCTCCGGGAGAATACTTGATCTGAAATCCTGCCTCGGTGAGGTTGAATTGATTGTAGTAAAGATTGACATTTTCAGTTGCAACATCATTGAACTGATATGGCTCGAAAGTTTTTACAAATTGCTCATTGATAAATCCTGAAACATTTACGTTGCTGATCAATCTTCCGTTGATGGAAATTTCTTTCTTTTCTCTTCTGTCCATGCGATCAATAAAGAATGGATAGATATGTGTTGTGTTAATGCCTTGTATGGGTAAATCGAGTTGATTGCCGCCCATTTCCATAACATCGTTGGCGTATGCAAATTTTATCCACGCATTTCTTTTTCGGTAAAGATGGATCAGTGCATCGCCTCCATATTTTGAGTGAGTGTCCTTGAAGCCATATGCATAATAGCCTCCTGCTGAAAATTTTTCCGACAACAAATTACTCGTTCTTAAACCAACTCCCAATCTGAAACCTTCGTAGTCGTTGTATCGAATGAGTTGGTTGAGATCTAAACTCATCGGTCCCATATTCAAAAGGCCTGTTGTCAAGGCTTCGAAGCCTTTCATTTTTCGCTCGAGATTTATTTCTTTTCCAATACTGTCAACGAAGTGATAAGTTTTCAATTCTTTGTCGTCCAATTCATGTTCGCGATATTGATTCCAAATAGAATCCGGTCGCGATCCCGCTTTAGGAACGATGAGTAATGTGACGGGTGTGAATTCCGATTTACGCAGCGGTGCATCCAGTTTGAGGTTTTTGATATACGATCTTCCTTCCCCTGTCATGGGCTGACTTCCCACGATAAACTGCTGGAATGTGATAGCGGAATTCAATTGTTTGGGAAACCACTTTCTATTCTCAATCAATTCATATTGTTGTTGAATACGAATTTTAACCGATACAGATTCAGCAGGCTCAGCAATGACATTTTGTAATGCGTAGCCGTTTGTATTGATGAAAAGCTGTCCTTTCATTCCTTCGAAATTTTTCCCTTTTCTCGGTTGAAATGAAATTGTATAGACCGTATCCAGGCCAATAAAAGTTGAATCTTCAAGAATGAATAAGTATTTGGATATGGCCCTGTCGGCAAGTGGACTCATGTAGGTGGCACCGAGAAGATCTACCGATTGTCCATAGAATGAGAACGATTGCAATTGTGTTCCCAGGAGAAAAAATTCTGTTGTTTTCAATCCGGAAACGCGATTGGCGATAATCGTTTCTTCGCTTTTGTCGGGAGGAAAAAATTTCCGCTGCGTGATGCTTTCCATCATAAAAAGATATTGGTCATTGAGGAATTTGTATGCCTCCTGCGTGGAAGAGTCAAGCGCAGCAAACTTTGCAGAATCGGCCATGATAGTGGAATCAGGACTCGCACCAAATACCAGTTTGTTATAACTGTCATAGGTAAATGCAATGTCGCTTTCCGGGTTGTTGATTTTCCTTCGGTCAATCACGATGTTCATGATTCGCTCTGCAGGATTCACACCCGGCCGGATCATAATTTCATTGAATTGGTTTTCTCGTAATATTAAACGTATTGTAACAAATTCATCGCTTTCATAATGTGTGATCAATGATTCATGTCCGACCAGATTGAAGAGTATGTCCGAAGTGGAGTCTATCAAAGTGAGGCTGAAACGACCGTCAATGTCTGAGTACGTTCCATTCACACTTCCTTGTTCTACAATGGAAGCAAATGCCAAAGGCTCCAGTGTTTTTTGATCAACCACACGGCCATTGAAAGTTTGAGCGTCAAGTTTTCCGCACAATACAAGCACGAGAAAAAGGATGAAGCATTTTTGAATCAGAAAACTCATAGAACAGGCAAGAGAATGGAGGGACGAATATGACGACAGATAGTTACACAACAATAGGAATACTTTTGTGCGATGCTATCAACGCGACATAAAGACAAAGTCAACTACCTGCGAAAATTGTCAGGAAAGAAGTTGTTCAATATGTTTCTCGTGTACACTTCCTTTTATTTGAGCAGAATAACAAAGCGAACTATTCATCCGGGAATGCCGGTGAGTATTAGCATAGAGCCAACGACTGCCTGCAATTTGGGCTGTCCTGAATGTCCAAGTGGCTTGAAGATGTTTACCAGAAAAACCGGAAATATTCGCGAATCGGATTTTCACAATTGGTTGGAACAGCTAGCGCCGTTCATCACCTATGTGAATTTTTATTTTCAGGGAGAACCTTTTATTCATCCTTCATTTTTGGAGATGGTGAGTAAGGCAGCTTCATTGAAAATGTATACTTCTACAAGCACCAACGGACATTTTCTTCACGATGATCTTGCGAGGAAAACTGTTGAGTCGGGTTTGGATCGATTAATCATTTCTATTGACGGCACCACGCAAGAAGTATATGAGCAATACCGAATTCATGGCAAACTTGAGAAGGTACTTGAAGGCGCAAGAAATATCGTCGCATGGAAGAAGAAGCTGGCTTCATCAACTCCTCATATCATTTTACAATTTTTAGTTGTTAAACCAAACGAACACCAGATTGAGGATGTAAAAAAATTGGGTTTGCAATTGGGTGTCGATGAAGTGAAGTTTAAAACTGCCCAGGTTTATGATTATGAGAATGGTAACGCTCTCATTCCGGAGAATGAACTTTATAGTCGGTACACGAAAATGGGTGATGGAACATATCGTATTCGCAACAAACTGGATGATCACTGCTGGCGCATGTGGAGTGGCTGTGTAATTACATGGGACGGTAAAGTGGTGCCTTGTTGTTTTGATAAAGACGCAACCCATCAGTTGGGTGATTTACGCAATGTTTCATTGCGAGAAATATGGAACAGCCATAGCTACAGGAATTTTAGAAGTAGTTTGTTCAGCAGTAGAAAGGACATTGATATTTGTGCAAATTGTTCTGAAGGAACGCGTGTTTGGACATGAATATGGGATGAGCATTCGTGCCAAATGGTTTGTTTTTACCCTGCAATATTCATCAGAACTCATTCATTGTATTGAGTTCGGGATTCTCAAATCTAATCGATAGATAATTCACTTCTATTGCACAAAAATGATTTGGGATTTTCTATCGATTGATTTGGGATTATATTGCGCTAATGGAAGTCTGGGAATTCCTGAAACAACTTACAAATCCTGAGTCAATCATACAACATGGAGGACTCGTTTTGCTATTGATTGTAATCTTCGCTGAGAACGGATTGGTAGTCGGTTTTTTTCTTCCCGGGGATTCACTTGTTTTTCTTGGTGGGCTGATTTGCGCTTCCAAACCGGAGTTATTGGGAATTGAGATTATACCACTAACCATCGCCATGTTTACTGCAGCAGTTTGTGGAAGTTTATTCGGTTACATCTTCGGCAGAAGGGTAGGGCCGGCACTTTTTGATCGAAAGGATTCAATTATTTTCAAAAGAAAATACCTCGAGATTACTCAGTCTTTTTATCAGAAACACGGTGGTAAGACTTTGGTGCTTGGAAGGTTCTTGCCGATTATCAGAACATTCGCACCCATTATTGCGGGTGTTATCAAAGTGCCATTCGCAACTCTGATGTTTTATAATTTGATTGGTGCTGCGTTGTGGATCACTTCACTCAGCTTGATAGGATTTTATCTTGGATCACAATTTCCCGCGGTGGAGCATTACGTCGGATATATCATCGTCGGATTTATTGGAATTACAACTATTTTATTGATCCGGACATTCGTAAAACAAAGACGTGTTTCGAACTCAAAAGAGGTCGACAACCAGCCACCGGCTTTGATGCCTTAATGTTTTCATAGGCATTTTGAGGATTCCTCAGAAACAACTTTCAATCACAGTAGTAATCAACTCCGTTTTGCTCATTCCTATTTCAGCGGCTTGCTGAGGAATGATGCTCGACTCTGTAAATCCGGGCGTGGTGTTCACTTCTATAACGTAAATGTCTTCACCGCGTACAATGTAATCCACGCGAATCATTCCTCTGCAATCAAGTTTGTTGTAGATGTCCTCCGAATATTCTTGCACACGGTTGTAAATATTTTGTGGAAGTCTGGCAGGAGTAATTTCCTGCGATTTGCCTTGGTATTTCGCTTCGAAATCAAAGAATTCTTTTTCGGAAACTATCTCCGTAATGGGCAATGCTGTTACTTTATTTTTATGAATGATCACTCCACAAGTGACTTCAGTTCCTTCAATGTATTCTTCTATGATTACACGATCGTCTTCTTTGAAAGCCTTGTCTATCGCAATGTGCATGTCTTCTAGTTTGTTCACCCGAGAAGTGCCAATGCTGCTTCCGCCGCAATTTGGTTTCACAAAACAGGGTAAGCCTACACGTTGAGAAATGAACGATGCGGAATACGGTTCCAAAGCTTTCAACTCCTGACTTTTCGCTGTGGTAAATCCCATGGATGAAAGCACACGCGTTGTAATTTTTTTACTGAAAGTGAGTGACATATTCAATGTATTTCCCGTCGTGGTCGGCATCCCCAGCAATTCGAAATAGCCTTGCATGATTCCGTTTTCACCCGGTGTTCCATGAATAATCATGAAGACGCCATCGAAAATAATCGCACCAGTTATTAATGGAATACTGAAATCATGTCTGTTAATGTCAATCTCCTTTCCATCAATTTCAGCAAACCAGCGTTCTTTGGTTACAATTACTTTATAAGGTTCAAATTTCGCGCGATCAATATTGTTCATGATCATGGCGGCGCTCTTAAAGCTGACCGCCGATTCGCCGCTATATCCTCCGCACACGACTGCTATAGTTTTTTTCATAGAAACCAAATAAAGTATTGCTCAAAAATGCATCGGACGCGATCAATACCGTTCAGATATTCTCATGTCCTTTGAACAAATGAGGGTTGAAACGAAAGACAGATGGAGTTATCATTGCATTCGGAATATTTCAAAAGAAAAAAAATGAAGAAAATTTGCCTTTTAGTACTCAGTTTCTGTGTACTCAATGTGATGGCGCAGCCCGTTGAGAAGTCTAATTCGCCCTATCAATTCACTAAGATTAAGGAGAACGCGGCCGGTCAGGTGGAAAATCAATGCGCTACAGGTACATGCTGGAGTTTCGCTACGATGTCGTTTCTTGAATCAGAAATTTTGCGCTTAGGCAATAAGCCTGTTGATTTGTCGGAGATGTACAACGTGAGAATCACTTATATGAAGAAAGCGGATTCATATCTCAGATATCAAGGGAAACAGCAGTTCAGCGCCGGAGGTTTGAGTCACGATGTAATTGCCGTAATGGATGAATTTGGCATCGTGCCGGAAAGCGCTTTCGTAGGGCTTCCTGAAGGAAAAAAGGAGTACAATCATTCCTCAATGGACACTTCACTCGAGCAATTGATGAAGGAGATTCTGGAAAAGAAATCGAATGATGGTTCAATGGAGTGGAAGTCGACCGTTGAAAAGATATTGAACATCAACATTGGGGAAACGCCCGAGACTTTCATGTATGAGGGAAAGAAGTTTACGCCCGCATCTTTTCGAGATGCGATGAAATTGAAAGCTTCAGATTATGTGACGCTTACTTCATTTACCCATCATCCGTTTTACAAATCGTTTGTGCTAGAAGTTCCCGACAATTGGGGAAAGGGATCATACTATAATTTGCCTTTGGATGAATTTCAAAAAGTGATGGACAATGCTATTGACAATGGTTTCACTGTGGCATGGGACGCCGATGTAAGCGAAAAGGGATTTTTGTTTCGTTCCGGCATCGGAGTTTTACCTGATGATAAAGTGACGAAAGATGATCTTCACACCGTAGTGGTGCCTGAGAAAATAGTTACTCAACAAAATCGTCAGGAGGAGTTTGATCATTTAAAGACGACGGATGACCATCTCATGCACATGACAGGTAAGGCAAAAGATCAAAATGGAACCATTTATTATTTGACAAAGAATTCCTGGGGACCCGATAATCCTTATGGTGGATATCAATACGTGTCGAAGAATTATTTTCAAATGAAGACGATAGGTATCATGGTTCACAAAGATGCTGTTCCAAAAGAAATCCGCTCGAAATTGGGAATACATTAATTCCTTTTACGCAAAATTTAGATTGCAGGGATTCAATTACTTGTATAAGGTTACACCAACAGAGTCAAATGAAATCCTTGTTTCGCAAATCAACAAGCAATATCGAAAAGCGTTCAATACAGCTTCGCATATGGCGTTTTTGTTGGAAATTCGGACTTGCGTTTTTTCTCTTTACGGTTTTATGGGTAGTGATTTATAAATGGGTGAATCCTCCAACAACTTATTTGCAGTTTACATGTGATTGTCCAGCGGGTACTACTTTTCGCAAAGAGTGGGTGGACGGCGACAAGATTTCTAATCATATGAAGTTGGCCGTTGTTGCAAGTGAAGACAACAACTTCATGAAGCACGGAGGTATAGACTGGGGCGCGGTGGAAAAAGCCAAAAAGTACAACGAGACAATTGGTAAAAAGAAGGGGAAATACCGTGGCGCAAGCACAATTACTCAACAAACGGCGAAGAACGTTTTTCTATGGCCCGGTAAAGCAAAGTGGAATAAATGGATTCGCAAAGGATTTGAAGTTTACTTCAGTTATCTCATTGAATTTTTCTGGGGAAAGGATCGCATCATGGAAGTTTACCTCAACGTGATTGAGATGGGACCGTGCAAATTTGGTGTCGGTGCAGCAGCTCATGACTACTTCGACGAAAAGGCATCATCACTTTCACGTGAGCAGGCCGCGTTGATTGCAGCATGTCTCCCCAATCCAACGAAGTATAGCGTAGTCAAGCCCGGCGGATACATGAAGAAGCGACAGACTCAAATCGCGAATCTGATGCGTCTGATTGGTGATGACTATTTCACGCGATATAAAAAGGAAACACCGAAAGAAGATCGGTTGAAGATTGAAAAGGAAACGGAAAAGAAATTGAAGGATGTTCCAGTGGAAGATTTGCCTGCGATTATCGACGATGAGCGTCCCGTCAAGAATGCGACACAGGAAACGGAAGAAGAGGATGAAGACTTGAAGCCTGAAGATGTCAAGGAAGAACTGAAGCCTTCAGTTTCTGATACACTTTCCGATTAGAAACCAATCAATCCGCCAATTCTAAATACCGGGGACGAATACGGCGAATAAGGATCCTGAATGAGGTCGTATAGTATCATAAATCCCAAACCTATTCCTTGAGATCTGGTTTGATAACCCGCTCCAATTAGCCATACTGGCACAGTTGCATGAAAGGTGGAACCGTTTTGAGCGCTATAATTTAGTTTCAGCATCTCAAATTCTGTGTGAAGCATTAGAGATTTGAAGACGTACGCCCTGCTCCAAACGCTTGCACCATAAACATTCTGTTTGATCCCTCCACCTGACGCGTAGATATAATTTAAGCCAACACCATTGACCCACCAGGAATTCATTTTGTAACCAACCATAGGATTGAGTTGGAAGTATGATCGATTGCCGAAATATCCACCAACATTACCTCCAAATACCAGTCGGTCCTTAAGTGGAACTTTCTTCTCGGTTTTTGTATCCCCTTTTTTTGATGATGTCGCGTAATCGTCTTCAGTTGTTTTTTGTCCAAAAGAGATCAAAGAGGTGATCGTCAGCAGAAGAATAAAGATCGCCCTTTTCATATGCGTTGCAATAATTTTCGAATTGAAGATGTGATTTGTGCTGGGTATGTAATTCACGTATTGAAATTTCAGTCGATCAAATTTACGGGCGAAAGTTGATTTACTTTGTAAGATAGCAAAATTTGCACCATGACTACCGAAGAAGAGAAAGCAAAGTCAATTGTAGATAAAATGTACAACAACGATCCAATGTCTCAATGGATGGGGATCGAGCGCGTTAAAGACGGTCCCGGTATATCAGTGTTGCGCATGACGATTCGCAAGGAAATGCTGAATGGATTTTCAATTGCACATGGAGGCATTGCTTATTCACTTGCTGATAGCGCCCTCGCATTTGCCAGTAATAGTCACGGCATTCAAAGTGTCTCAATTGAAACATCCATTTCACATGTATTGCCGGTGAAAGAGGGCGATGTTTTAACAGCGGAAGTAAAAGAAATGAATCTGACAACGCGAACTGCTCTCTACTATATTACTGTTTTCAATCAGGACAATCGCGCGGTAGCACATTTCAAAGGAACAGTTTTCAGAACAGGCAAGGAGTGGATATTGGAATGAATCACTTCAGAGCATTTCAGAGAGAGATTCCTACATTATTTCCAAAGCGGCTTTGATGATTTGAATTTTAGCCGGTGCATGTGCATTCAACTCGCCATCTGTTTCTATTGCTCCTTCATTCATTATCTCGATCATCTGTAATTCATGATAGTGCACATGCGGATGAACAACTTTTTTGCATTGTTTCATCGTTGTGATATGTTTCAAATAATCAAGAAGAGAAATATTTCCGATAACTGTTAAGTTGAGCAAGCCATCATTCAACGCTGCTTCCGGAGCAATGCCAATACCGCTACCGAAGTATTTTCCATTTGCAATGACTACAGCAATTGCTTTATCGGCGGAGTTGAATTCTTCTGATCGCAGAATGATTTTTTTCTTTTTAAAGAATAGAAATGCGAGAAAAATGGCGGGTCCAAATTTCAGTCTTCCCGGAATCATACGCGGAAATTTTTCAACCAATTCGACCACTTTCGGACCGAGTCCCAAACTCAATTCGTTCACGAAATAGATTGATTTCTCACTTTGAAATTGTACTTGGCCAATGTCAATTTTTTTCGTTTCACCCTTTCTAAATCTTGCGAGAATCGTGATAGCATCAGATGTCCATTTGAAATTTCTTGCGAAGTCGTTTCCTGATCCCATAGGCCAAGGTAAGAGCGCAGGAAGTTTTTTTTCAGGGAGAAGCGTTTTCAATTGCATAAGTCCGTTGACGCATTCATGTATAGTTCCATCGCCACCAACTGCGACCAGAATATCGTATGTCGATGCGTTTTCAAATGTCAATGTGATAGCATCACCTTTGTGTTTTGTGAAAATAAAATTGTATTCTTCACCTTCCAACTTCTGCGCATTCATCACTTCAGGAATCCTCCTTGCTTTTCGCTTACTGCCGTTAAGTATGAAGAGGGCACGCATGGGTGCAATATTAGCGGAAAACGAAAAAAGCCATCAGTTCAATACTGATGGCTTTTGCCTATTCTAAATTTTGTTTGAGCAAAACGCAGAGCGTTGCTGATAATCAATTAAGAACCTTTGATGATTTTTTTACTGTAGCTTTTTCCATTCTGAACGATCTGCAAATAGTATGACCCATTTGGTTCATTGGAAATATCAATCGTTTTGCTATAGTTACCATCAAAATTGGATCTCTCTTCGAGATATATAATATCTCCACGGCTGCTATAGAGTAAAACTTTTACAGCTTTCTTTTCCGTCGTCTTGAAATTCAAATTCAATATGCCGTTGTTTGGATTTGGGAAGAATGAAATTTCATCGATAGCAAGATCGTTGGACAAAGAAAGTTTTGGTGTAGCGGTTTTGTTAACATTAGCGGCTTCTTCGGGATTGATTTCAGCGATTTGAATTTTGATGCTGATGCGCTCGCTGTTTTCATGAAGCCTTTCAATTTCATCCTCAATTCGACTGCGCTCGTCGTCAAGCTGCAGCCTTTGTTCATCCAGTTCAAACAGCAATTGCTGCATACGATCTTCGAGATCGTTCTCGTCCATGTCAAATTCGAAATCATAGAAGTAGTTGCCACCTTCGTCCATCCCTTTGAAGTCGTGGAAAATTCTGAAGTCTTCCATACCGCTGATGTTTTTTTTCCCGATAGGACCGGAAATTTCTTTTTGTTTGTCATCACGAAGCACCACAAGTTTCACTACGTCTCCTGGTTTCATTCTTGTAACTTGATCTGCAAGCTCATTGAATGTTTTTACAGGAGTTCCGTTCACAGAAATAATGACATCACCGGTTTGAATACCCATTATTTCGGCTGATGTTGCTTCTTGTACATTCACTTTTACGCCTTCTGTGGAAATTTCTTCAGCCGGAGTTACACCTAAAAAGGCAGTTTCTGTGATTACCATTCCTTCACTGTTCCATGAGAAGGGCTGGCAAATTTTCATGGAGTCATTCGGGAAATCTTCACCTGAAGCATTGGGAGAAAAGATAGTGATGGAATCAGGACTGAATCGGAATCTGAAATTTTGATCGTCAATAGTCTTTATGTCTTTTTCTGTTCGCTTGCCGCGAATATTAATGTCTTTCTCCATCTCACGCTCACCGAGTTTAGCCTTTATCTTTTTCTCTTTTCCATCGCGTAAAATCAACACGGTAACCTTATCACCCGTTTGATGCGATTGAATCTGATCAATGACATCTCGGGTGTTACTCATCGGGTTGTTGTCGATTTCAAGTATGATGTCGCCTTCATGAAACTCCGCTTTCTCGGCGGAAGTCCCCTCAACGATTTCCGTTATCACAACTCCTTTAGCTCCCGATTTGGTTTTGATTTCCTGCTTGTTCTCACGCAGCATAACGCCAAGGAATGGCTTCTTTTCCATGGCAGGTGCCGGCGCAAAGTCAGGCAGTGAATTATTCGCTCTTGGAGCCGGTCCAAACATCAACTCGAGCTGTTGGTTATTTCCTTCACCTTGTGATTTTTCAATCTTGATTTCCAATTCTTGCCCTTCGTGAAGGTTGCCAAGTTGATCAAGAATTCCAAGTTCAATCAATAAGTCTTGAATGTTTTGATTTTCTGATAGAATGATTTCTCGCGTTTCTTCAGATTGAACACCATTCTGATTTTTCTTTACATGTATCTGTGCCTTGTTCTGAGCAAACGCATTCGAAAATGTGAGCATAAGAAGTGCCAGAAGCATGCAGTGAAGTGCGTGTTTTTTCATTTGAATAAAAATAAAAATGTGTTGGGTTAATGCTGAGCGAATTTAATTCTGGATGTTCGAGGTCGCGTGTTAAACGGTCAAAAAGAGTGTTAAGTCTATGGATGAATGATGATGGTTTTCAATCACCGGTCAACATGAAAATTCGTTTCCAATGGTGACGATGCAAAATCTGAATGTCATGAATCTCAGATCAAATGCCGCCAAACCGCTTGTTACTCCTGGAAAAACCACATCATGTATCGTGGAATCAAATGGACATCTTTGTAATAAAAGTGTATGATTTCTTCGTAACAATAATCAAGGATCGCCATCTTCATTGCACCCTCCTGACATAAGCCAACACCATGTCCAAAACCTTGTCCTTTAAAAAGAACGTCGTCTCCGGTTCTCGTCATTTCGAACATAGTCGAACGCAATTTCAAATCTTCCCTCATCATCCGAGTCGGTATTTTTAGCGTGCTGTCCACAACGTAGAATTGCCTATCCACGCCTGCATTCGGCGACACTTCACTCACACCTGCTATGGCGTAATCACTGCGTTTGCTGATGAGATAGTTATTCCATCTTTCCATTGTGATGGTTTTTTCCCACTTACTATGTGGCATATCTACACAGAACGAATCCGTTTTGCTGACGCAATAGGAAAGAGGCTTTGACCAAACATCTTGTGCGTTGACAGTTGTGCCTCCGCAGTTGCTGTGAAATGCAGCAGTAATCAACCGTATTTCATGATCTACAATCACTATATCTCTTGTTGCATCTGTTGCAATTGCGGCCGATGGCTCGTTCTGCGGTCTGCCGTGGTAAACCTGGCAATGCGTCGCATCACACAGTTGATAGCCTTCAGCCTGGTGTCGGACGAGATTGTTGAGCGCGTAAGTTCTGCTAATGACGGATTGCACTTTGTAATATTCCAGGTCCTGACCCTTGCCGCTTTCAGCTTCAATAACTCCTGCCACGTATTTTTCCAGTTCAATTTCATTTACCAGTTGCAGCCTTCCGTTGTAGGCAAAAGCAACAAGATTTTCCTCATAAACGTGAGCGCTTGTTTTGTGCCCGGCAGGGTGAATGTTGAATGCAGACGTGGCCAATGAATAGAAATGCAACTTGTTGGTGCCTGCATAATCCTCACCATTGAAAAAAGCATTCACCTTGCCTGCTGATGCGGTTATATCAACCGTTTGTCCCTCTTTGATAATGAATAGATTTCTGCCGTTTTCAGTGACAGCATAGCTTCCTTTTTTGATAGTAATAGTTGCGCGCAGATACTCCTGACCATAATGAATGCCAACGAGAATCGGATCAGCCGACGCTTTTGATGCAAAGCCGACAAGAAAAATGAAAAAAATGAGGCGCATGTGAAGGAAACGAAATTAGGTCGACAAAGGCAGGCACTATTATCCCTGTTCCATAATTTTCAACATGCCTGTGGCAGTTCTTTCAGAAGCACCATTTCCACCGAGCATCTCAATCAATTTGTCGTAATCTTTTGTCATTTGCCCTATGCGCTTGGGATCATTCAAAAGTGCTTTCAATTCAGCAGTGATGTTTTTCTTGCTGAGGTCGTTTTGAATGAGTTCTTTGACGGAAGGTTTATCCAAAATCAAGTTGACAAGCGATATGTATTTGATTTTGATAAGTCGTCTTGCAATTTGATATGATATTTGACTGCCTTTGTAGCAAACGACCTGTGGTAATTTGAAAAGTCCTGCCTCCAATGTGGCAGTTCCGCTTGTGATCAATCCTGCATCTGCATGAAGGAGCAAATCATACGTTTTACCAAAAATGATATTCACGTCATCAGATTTCAAAAATGCATGGTAGAATGAAGGCTCTTGTCCCGGTGCGCCGGCAATAACGAATTGATGATGCGGGAATTCATTCTTTACAGAGAGCATCAATGGTAGCATCGTAGATATTTCTTGACTTCTGCTTCCCGGGAGTAGTGCAATAATGGGCTTTTTCACCAGGTTGTTTTCAGTAAGAAATTTTTCAGTGTTTTTCTTGCGCTCTGAAATAACATCGAGCAGAGGATGTCCAACAAAATCGACATCCATTTGATGCTTTTGATAAAAATCTTTTTCAAAAGGAAGCACGACAAACATTTTATCTACGTCACGCTTTATTTGATGGATGCGATTTTCTTTCCAGGCCCATATTTGTGGTGAGATGTAATAAAAAACTTTGATCCTGTTTTTCGCTGCCCATTCTGCAATGCGCAGATTAAACCCCGGATAGTCAATCAGGATAAGCGCATCAGGAGCAAAAGTCTCAATGTCTTTTTTGCAAAATGCAAGATTTTTGAAGATGGTTTTGATGTTGAGAAGCACTTCGAGAAATCCCATAAAAGCGAGATCCCGGTAATGCTTAACGAGTGTAGCGCCTTGTTCTTTCATCAAATCGCCACCCCAACAGCGAATCTCGATGTCACTTTTTTGCGCACGAAATGCGCGAATGAGATTCGATCCATGAAGATCACCTGATGCTTCGCCTGCTATAATGTAAAGCTTCACAGAGTTGGAAATTGGGGTAAATGTATTGCTGTAGTGATCTCAATAAAGCACTACCACGGCTATTACGGACAAGACAAGAACAGCGAGCAGTCCTTTGCAAAATTCCTGATAGTCTTTTCTGATGAATATGAAGAATAGGATCACATCGATCAACATCGAAAACGTAACAATTCGGCTTTGAAAATCGGTTACCTGAAGGAAAACATCGAAGACGAAAGATTTGAATGTCATGTCGTTTTTCAATCCGAAACCAATTCCAAAAATGACGAATCCTAAAATGGCTCCAAGGATTCCGGCAACGATGCCGACCCATACTTTATTGATTGACGCTTTAATCATAAATTCCAGTTTTGAAGATGTTCCATGGCACGATAGGCTGTAAGGTCGTAGTGAACGGGAACCACGGAAACAAAATTGTTTTGTAAGGCTAGCTCATCTGTTCCTTCGCCATCATCGGTATGTCGAAACTCACCGGTGAGCCAATAATATTCTTTTCCTGAAGGATCTATTCTAATATCAAAATTATCTTCCCAGAATGCTTTGGCCTGTCTGCAAATTCTGATGCCATTCAATGAAGAATAAAGTCCTTTTGGAATATTGACATTCAGGCAAACGCCCTCCGGAATTCCCTTTTCTAAAGCGCTGCCTACAATGGTTTTTGCAGTTTGCATGGCTGCGTCAAAGTCCGCATCGGCGCTGTGATCAAGCAATGAAAATCCAATCGATGGAATGCTTTCGACAGCGCCCTCCATCGCGGCCGACATCGTTCCGCTATAGATTACGTTAATCGAAGAGTTAGATCCATGATTGATTCCGGATACCACAAGATCCGGTTTGCAATGCATCACTTTGTAAATGGCAAGCTTCACACAGTCAACCGGAGTGCCGCTGCATGAGTAAGCAGCCATCACGGGCAGATCGTATTTCACTTTGTTCAATCGAAGCAAGTCGTTGATGGTAACAGCGTGGCCCATACCCGACTGAGGTTTATCAGGCGCAACAACTACTACATCGCCATGCTCCATCATGGCTTCTGTCAACGACAATATTCCTTTCGCGAAAATGCCGTCGTCATTTGTCACCAAAATCAGGGGCCTTTTTTTCTCCATGCTCATGCGGCAAACTTATGACAAGCCAACTCGTTTTGTGAGAAGTTTAATTGAATCGCAAGCTTAGGAAAGCGAGCCCATCTGTTTGTGATTACAAGCGAATTTTGCTTTATTGGCACATCAATAAATTCTGATCACCTTTAAGTTGGATTGACCATCTTTGCCGCAAAAGCAAAGAGTTATGAATGCCTATATCGTAGATGGAGTCCGCACTCCAGTTGGAAATTTTGGGGGAACACTTTCGACAGTTCGAGCAGATGATCTTGCTGCATTGGTGCTTCAAAAGTTGTTGGAGAAATTTCCTTCACTTGACCCGGCTGTGATTAGCGATGTGATATTGGGCTGCGCAAATCAGGCCGGAGAAGACAATCGAAATGTGGCTCGTATGGCACTATTGCTTGCCGGATTACCGATGAGTGTGCCTGGTGAGACAGTTAATAGATTGTGTGCATCGGGAATGTCCGCTGCCATCGGTGCTGCACGCGCTCTCAATAGCAGAGAAGGTGATGTTTTCATTGCAGGTGGCGTGGAACATATGACGCGCGGTCCGTGGGTTATTTCCAAAACTTCTTCTGCATTTGGCAGAGATGCGCAAATGTTCGACAGCAGTTTTGGGTGGAGATTTATCAATCCAAAAATGAAAGAAATATTTGGAACTGATGCAATGGGCGAGACTGCGGAAAATCTCGCTGAGCTTTACAAGATATCACGCGATGATCAGGATTTGTTCGCGTTTCGTTCGCAGGAAAAAGCGACAGCAGCTATGAATAGTGGAAGGCTGGCCGAAGAAATTACGCCAGTGAAAATTCCTCAGCGCAAAGGCGATCCAATCGTTTTTTCTGATGATGAATTTATTCGACCCGATACAACCATTGAAATTCTCGCGAAACTTCGTCCTGCATTTAAGAAGGATGGAAGTGTAACTGCAGGTAATGCTTCAGGATTGAACGACGGAGCTGCTGCATTACTCTTGGCTTCCGAAGAAGGGCTTAAAAAGAATATGCTCACTCCGATGACACGCATTTTGTCGTCGGCTGTAGTGGGTGTTGAGCCTCGCATTATGGGAATTGGTCCGGTGAGTGCGAGTAGACTGGCTTTGAGGCGTGCGGGAATAAGTCTTGATCAGGTTGACATCATTGAATTGAATGAAGCGTTTGCCGCGCAAGCTTTGGCGTGTACAAGACAACTTGGTATTGATGACAATGATCAAAGATTGAATCCGAATGGTGGCGCCATTGCATTAGGTCATCCACTTGGCATGAGTGGTGCGCGACTTCTTCAAACAGCTTCCATCGAATTGCATAAGCAAAATAAAAAATATGCGCTCTGCACAATGTGCATTGGAGTGGGACAGGGGTATGCTGTGGTAATAGAGAAAATGTAAAATATGGCTGCGAAAAAGTCAATTATCAATTTGGATGTTTCAAAAAAAATAGATGAATACATTGGTAATGCGGAGCCATTTGCACAACCAATTCTTTCACAAATAAGAAGGCTCATTCAGCAATTGAATATTGGACTTGTTGAAGAATGGAAATGGTCTTCGCCTAATTTCAGTCACAGGGGTTTGGTTTGCATGATCTGGTCATTCAAGAAACATGCGGCCATTCATTTTTTCAAAGGAGCACTTTTGAGTGATCCATACAAGGTACTCTCTGAAGGCCCGGGGGGCAATGTTTCCGCAAGGCACATCAAGTTTTATTCTATTGAAGATGTTGATCTGAATATACTGCGTGAATACATCATAGAGGCTGTACAAATAGATCACAGTGATTTGAAAATTGAATCACTCAGATCAAAAAGGCAATTGGAGATTCCTGATTATTTTTTGAAATCGCTGAATAAAAACAAAATTGCCAAGAGGAGTTTTGAAGGAATGTCGTCTTCACATCAGAAAGAGTATGTGATATGGATTACAGATGCAAAAAAGGAAGAAACACGATTGCGAAGAGTTGATCAGACAATTGATCGTCTATTGAAACACGCTGACAAAAACATCAAAAAATAATGGCCAATATTTTTGAATTCAACGGTTACAAACCTGTCATCCATGAGTCGGCATTCGTACATCCCAATGCAACTGTGACAGGCAATGTGATCATCGGTAAAAAAGTGTATATCGGTCCGGGGGCTGCTCTACGTGGCGACTGGGGTCAGATCATCATTTCCGATGGATGCAATGTTCAGGAGAACTGCACCATACACATGTTTCCGGGTGTCACAGTTTTACTAAAAGAGGATGCGCATATTGGTCATGGCGCAATTATCCATGGAGCTACGATAGGTCGTAATTGTTTAGTTGGAATGAATGCCGTAGTTATGGATCGAGTTGACGTTGGTGATGAGAGCATTATAGGTGCTTTGTCTTTTGTCCCGGCCGATACGATAATTCCCGTTCGAAGTGTCTTCGCAGGAAATCCGGGTAAAGTGGTTAAGCAAGTGAGTGATGAAATGATAGTTTGGAAATCCGAGGGGACTGGAATTTATCAAAGATTGCCTGAAGATTGTAGTCAAACACTACGGCCTTGTGAGCCATTGCGTGAGATGGAGCCGGGGAGAAAAATTCAAAGTGGGGATTACAAGACGTGGAATGAATTGGGTAAATGATTTTGTTATGGTCTGCTGCCTTACCATGTAAATTCACTATGTTAGCCATAGACTTCACGCGATTTTATGTCGAATAGTTTAGACAAACCTTTCCGATTCAAGCAATTCGAAATTCAACAAGGACGCAGTGCTATGCGTGTTGGCACCGATGCTGTGCTTTTAGCCTCATGGGCAGATACCATTGGTGCTTCACACATTTTAGATGTTGGGACCGGCACAGGCGTAATCGCATTGATGTGTGCTCAGAAAAATACCAATGCATTTGTAGAAGCGATTGAAATCCATGAAGGCAGCGCTGAGGATGCGCGTACCAACTTCGAGAATTCTCCATGGAAACAAAGGCTAAAGATGCATCAGGGTGATTTTTTGAAAATTGTCTCTAAGGAAAAATTTGATCTGATCATTTCCAATCCACCCTATTTCTCGCAATCGTTGCGGGGCAACGATCCAAGTAGAAATACCGCACGACACGACGACTCGCTGCCGGCAGATGCTTTTTTACGGCAAGCCAAATCACTTCTTACACCGAAAGGAATGGTCACACTCATACTTCCGGTCAATCAATTGGAGCGTTGGGTTGAGGAAGCAGCGAAAACAGGAATGCACGCCGAAAGAATTTGTCACGTCTTTACGCTGGCCTACAAAGATGCTACGCGCGTTATGATTGAATTTGAATTTGCTGAACCGGGAGAGCCATTGATGGAGTCGATTCTGATAGAAAAAAATCCCGGTGAATTTTCTGAGGCTTACAAGCAACTCACGAAAGAGTTTTATATGAAGTGGTGAAATTGTTTTTCACAATGAATTGATCCTGTTTTCTAAGATGTAACACTTCTATGGTTTCATTGTGAATCTATTCTTCTTCTTCGTTATCATCATTCCATGAATGGTATAGTGAAAATCAGCTATAGCATTAAAATTGTGTAGCTCATCATATCACGATAAGCAAACCTGTCAGGACGTATGCTGAAGTATCTTCTATTTATTTGTACAAGCATGAATTGACCGCTTTAGCAATACTTGAAGAAGTGAACTCTACAAACCTGCGCGCATGGCCAAATCCGAGGTCGGAAGGAATTTTCTTCATTCTACCAATCGAATTTCATCCATTGAGATCTACGAATTGACTGGCAAGTTGTGCGTAACACAAAGTGTTTTGGGAATCAATGGAATACTGGACATTTCTCAGCTCAGTCCGGGAATCTACGTGGTGATGTCAAGCGACAATCCTGTCGATGTTTGGAAATTGATCAAAGAGTGAGAAAAATGAAGATAGTTAGAAGGAGGAGATAAAAACGATTGAGCAGACTTACGATTGATATTTCCTAGCGCGTCAAAACAAGAATAGAAGCAGAGAAAATAGTTGAGAGAAATTTCCTGCTTAACCTCCAATGTGCCTTTTCAATTCCTCAACTGCTTCATCCCAGGTCATCCGTTGATTTTCTTCTTCGCCATCTTCGGCGAAATCGGTAACCAGCAATGCAAGTTCTCCAGTCATCTCATCGATCTTGATGCGTAGCTCAAAGTAATTGGAATCGCTGTCGTTGTCTTCAACCCATTGGTATTTGACATACTGCTCTTTTTTCTTGGAAACAAGTTGAGCACTTTGTTCTTCACCTTCCCACAAGAATGTAAATACATCACCTCGGATGTGAACTTCAGGGGCAAACCATTCTTCAAGTCCGCTTGGCGTCGACATACAGTTATAAAGAATCGTATCCGATGTACGAATGAGATATTCCAGTTCGATTTTTGTCTTAGTCATAGGATTTGTCTAGGTTACTAGTTGCAAGGATAACCCTTTTTTATTGCTAAATGAGAAGAATTTTTCCTTTATTTATGACAGTTGATGATGATGACTATATTTGCGCCCGCAATTTTTTGGCGGGGTAGCTCAGCTGGTTAGAGCGTGCGATTCATAATCGCAAGGTCGGGGGATCGTGCCCCCCTCCCGCTACAAAAAAGATGAAGGAAGTCTGACGAGAGTCAGGCTTTTTTTATTTGTGATTTTTGATTTGCGATTTGAGCGTGGAATACGCTCTAAAGATTTTTGGTCGCGTAGATTCGCTGAGGAGCATATATATGCATAGAAATTGGAACAAAAAGTTTCTCCGTGAAGTGCATATAGAAACTGGATAATGAGATATGGACGAACCCGATTGAGTGCCATCATGATGGTCATAAGCGAATCACGTCGAAGAGGGAGTATGTTCAAATAACAACAAACAAAATTCAAGAGACAGCATACGCTTCGCAATTTCCCCAACCATCAATAACGGAAAACAACAAACAAATAATCAAATAAAAAAGGCCTTCCGAAGAAGGCCTTTTTTGAAAGTATCTTACAATGAAGATCTTAGTAGCGATTACCTCTGTCGTAACCACCACCACCATTACCGCCGTCGCCGTCACGGTTGAAGCGTGGCTTAAAACCACCTTCTCTGCGACCACCACCGCCACCACCGCTACCGAAGTTGCCGCGTGGACGATCGCTTCCGCCGCCAGTGCGAGCTGGACGATCTTCTGCTTCTTTTACGTTAATTTTTCTGCCGTTTACGTCCGTCTGGTCTAACTGCGCAATTGCTGCGCGACCTTCGTCTTCCTGTGGCATTTCTACAAAACCAAAACCACGTGAGCGACCAGTTGCGCGGTCAGTCACCACCTTAGCAGATGCTACGGTGCCGAATTGAGTAAAAACTTCGGTGAGCTCCTCGCTCGACATGCTGTAATTCAGCCCTGAAACAAAAATGTTCATTTGATAAAAACTGTTTGTTGATATTAATTATGACAACTACGGACTTCAACAAACATTGACTATGAAACACAGAAAACTAAATGTTGAAAACAGTGAAGTCGGGTCAAATGTATTCATATTCTGATGAATAAGTACTCAAGTGGCAAAAAAAAGAATGTGGATTTAGGCTTCAATGCTTATCCTATATCCGGAATGTGATCGGATATTCATCACGGTGCCATCCCGAAAAATGAGGTATTGGCCTTTGATACCGCACAATTCACCTTTGAAACCGGTGATGTTGTCCAGCTTCAATGACTTCACCTTCAGTGGGTATTGAAGCACCGGGAATTTTATTGTCGTTACAGTGTCATCATCAGAGAAAAATGTCTCAAACTCAGCGGGTAGCAAATCGAGCGACCTGTTTTTCACCGCGAGAAGTGGTTCATCTGATGACCGCTCATTCTTCAACATCGCTTGCCAGGAGGTTTTGTCCGACATGTGATCTTTCAATGCGACTTCAATCAAACCTGCAAGCTGACGGTAAGGTGTTTCTGCAAGCAGAATTCCTTCGCTAGCGCCTTGATCTATCCATCGCGAAATTTTGTTGGTCGCACGTGTTACACCAACTTTTACACCGCTGGTCCTCGAGATATATACATAGTGCGGCTGATTGTGATGCGCTTCTTCCCATTCCATGTCTCGCAATGCAATGCCTTCATGTATGCGACTCAATTCGGGGCGAATGATACTTGGGGATGCAGCAGGAGATTTCAACCAGGCTTCATAGCTCATCCCTTCACCAAAAGTCTTCTTGATTTTCTTTCCTGTTTCAATGCAATGAATTTCCTGGTTGAAATGGATGGTGATTTTTTCACCAATCAATGGATTCATCAAAAAGTTCCCCTTCTGTTCAATCACGTCGAAAAGTGGTAGTTCATATTGTGCCACACCCTGATCATCAAGACTGGCGCGCATTTTCCTTAGGTTGGTTGTAAAAAGCATCATTGAATTCTATGCCGTGAAATTATTCATGAAATTGATTGATTGAGTTGTAAAAGGTGATTTGTATCACCTTGTTCGTTCAAAAACATTTGTCTATTTGCGGGACGAAAAATTATTTCCATGACAGAAAAATTGAAAACACAAATCGATATCTCAGATGCCACTTTGGAATCTTCCATGAATTATGTTGAATACAGATCTCTGATCGATGAGCTGTACGAGAGGAACATTGTTACAGGTCATGAACAGAAGGAAACATATTTGCCATACACCCAAATGAACATTCAGCGGATGAATCGGTGGGACAAACATTTCGAACCAACCGAAGAGTTAATTGAAGCTGTGAAGAAAATTTCTACGAAACAAACCTGGCTCATCATCACTGAAGGTTGGTGTGGAGATTCAGCTCAAAATTTGCCTGCAGTTGAAAAAATCAGCAGCTACAACGGTTTGATCAAAACGAAATATCTCCTTCGTGATGACAATGATGCGATCATGCAGCAATTTCTAACCAATGGTAAAAAAAGCATCCCTAAAGTAATCTGTTTTGATGCTGCAAAGAACATTTTGTGGCAGTGGGGTCCACGCCCTGCAGGTGCTTTTGAAGCTATGGAAGCAGCGAAGCAGGAAGGCTTAGATGCAACAGCCGTAAAAGAAAAACTCCACCTCTGGTACGCTCGCGACAAACAACAAAACCTCCAACAGGAATTCCTTGACTTGCTTTCGTAACCGGAATCTTCGAAAGAATTAGAGTGAACAAATGTTCTCACCGTTACAAGAATGTTCAATCGTTGCCCTCAGCCAGGAACTATGAACTATGAACTTTCTGCAATCGATCAATTTAACGAGTTACACAAGAACAGTCAATCTCTGAATAAGAAGCGATTTCCGGCGTTTGGAACAATCATTGTCTACTCGTTGAAAAATCTTTCAACACATACCAAGTTTCAACGAAATGTTAAAGTTATTTGCTAAGCACAACCTCGGTTGCAGGTTGCAAGTCCTAAGTAGGAATTCCAAAAGGAGTAGTATGAACAAAAATCTGAAATTCGTTTTTATTTTATTGGTGTGCATTTTTTCGACAATGCGCGCTTTATCTCAAACAAAGGCACCCATCAAATACACCATTAGTGGTCACGTGGATGGACTCAAAGATTCGGTGGTTTATCTCGCCAATTATTACGGCAACAAACTTTACTACAACGACACAACACGTATCGATAGTAAAGGCAATTATTCCTTCAAGGGAAAGCCATACAATGAATGCGGAAAGTATTCCATCGTCATGCCTAGCACTAACCGTTTCGACATTATCGTTGATACAGAAAACATCGTCATCGATTGCACCGCGGATTGTGGCATCGATGGCATTAAGGTGAAGGAGTCGAAGAACAACCAGATTTTTTACGAATACATCCGATTCATCAATGAAAAAATGCGGAGTCGCGGACCGATAGATAATGCACTGAAAGATTCAACAATGTCCGAGGCCGACAAAGAACCTTTTCGTCAGCAGCTCATCAAAATGAACAACGAGGTAATCGCATATCAGAAGCTGATGATTTCCAAAAATCCTACGTTGCTGGTGAATAAGATGATCAAAATGTCGATGGACGTTGATATTCCTGAAGCTCCTGCAGACTCAACGGATGACGCGAAAAAAAGATGGTCTTACTATTACTACCGTGCGCATTATTGGGACAATTTCGATTTGAAAGATCCTCGATTGGTTCGTGATCAAGCGTTTCATAAATTGATTGAACGTTATGTAACAGTCACGCTTCCGCAAATTCCTGACACCATGACATATCAGGCGAAATTGCTGCTTGATGAAATGGCCGGCAATGAAGACGGATTCAAATATGTTGTTCATCAATTCACCTACAATTTTGAAACATCGAAGATCATGTGTATGGATGCCGGCTTTGTTTATATGGTAGATAATTATTATGCGAAGGGATTGTGTCCATGGGTGAAAGATGATAAGATCAAGGAAATGAAAGAGGCGGCAGACAAAAAGCGTCATTGCCTTTGCGGAGAAGTCGGTTACAATATCATTCTCCCCGATTCGAATGGCGTATGGAAGTCGATGTATGATCTGAAATCAAAGTATACGTTGCTGGTCATTTGGGAAGCTACCTGCGGCCATTGTAAAAAAGAGTTGCCGAAGTTGAATGAGTTGTACAAGGAGTGGAAGGGAAAGGGACTTGAAATTTATGCTGTGCACAACAATCTCGAAATAGACAAATGGAAGAAGTTTCTTGAAGAGGAAAAAATAGAATTCACCAATGTTTCACGAACATCGGGAGTCATGAATCAGGATTCTGCAACCAAATTGATCTATGGCGGTATTACTACGCTTGAAAGTTTGAATTTTCATCAATACTGGGATGTGACCAGTACACCGAAAGTTTACTTGATGGACAAGGATCACAAAGTGATTGCAAAATCATTAGGAGCGGAACAACTTGGTGAACTCCTTGAAAAAATTGAAGCGGGTGATGGCAGCATTGGCATCATGAAGGAACATGAGTACGAAGATGAAGACCATCCTGGTCCCGGCGGAAAAAACATGAATCAAAAACCGCAGGGCACTCCCGGTGGTTCTCCCAAGAAATAGAATTTTTTCACACTGAAAAGCGGCTGCAAATGCCGCTTTTTTTGTACCTTATTCGACCATGGCAAAAGATATTTCAGTTTTTCTGGTAAAGGGACTCAACAAAACTGTAGTGCTCAAACTAGCTACAGAAGTGGGACTCGACCACAGTCTGTATCTCCATTTACTCAAGTTAATTGAGAAGGGAGAAACAACACCTGCCATGAAAGCGTCGTGGATTTTGAGCACGGTTTCAGAAGTCAATCCGACATTCGCTTCGAAAAACGCAACGAAAATTATCAAGCTTTTACAAAGTGCAACCATAGGTGGCGTTCAACGAGAATTGCTCAAAACACTTTATGAAATTCCTTTGAAAAATGATCAGCAGGGTCAATTCATCGACATTAGTTTTCGATTATTGTCGGAACCAAAATCAGACGTTGGTGTAAAATATTACTGTGCAGGCATTCTCGAAAAAGCCGCCAAACAATTTCCCGAATTGAAAAATGAACTGATCACCCTTCTTCAATCACAGCAAGAACTCTACACGCCCGCCTGGCAGAAATACACGAAGACACGCATTCAGCGATTGACAGCAGAAAACACGCGCATCATCGCATTAAGACGCAAGAAAAAACTATAGAAGAACTTTCCAAAATTCAATTAGGGCTATTTGACTTTCAAGAATAGCCGGAACTCAAAATATTGAGTCCTCATCAACACTCCCAATTCCCAATTCCAACTACCCAATACCTCACATAAATCCTAATTCCTAAATCCTAACCCCTAGATTATAAAAGAAAAACGCATACCTATCCGCAGTCGCTTTGATCACCTGATCGGTGCTCATACCTGCACCATGTCCGGCGCTTTTTTCAATGCGTATCAAAACAGGATTGTCGCCTTTGTGAAATTCTTGAAGTCGCGCGGCAAATTTGAAACTGTGTGCAGGAACAACACGATCATCGTGATCTGCCGTCATCACCATCGTTGCAGGATAATTTGTACCGGCTTTTAGATTGTGATAAGGCGAATATTTATATAGAAAATCAAATTGCGTTTTTGAACTATCCGCACATCCGTATTCCGGAATCCATCCTTTGCCGACAGTGAAGCGATGGAAGCGCAACATGTCGAGCACGCCCACTTCGGGGAACGCCACTTTGAAAAGATCAGGTCGTTGCGTCATGCACGCACCAACTAGAAGACCACCATTCGATCCACCTTGTATCGCGAGTTTTTGATTGCTCGTGTATTTTTCTTTGATGAGGTATTCTGCAGCCGCGATAAAATCATCAAACACATTTTGCTTTTTATCGAGCATGCCTCCTTTGTGCCAGTCTTCACCAAATTCATTTCCACCACGGATGCAAGGCATCGCGAATACACCACCGTTTTCAAGAAGAATAATGCGCGAAGAAGAGAAGCCAGGTTGCATGGCAATAGAGAATCCGCCATAGCTATAAAGCAATGTCGGATTGTTGCCATCCATTTTCAAACCTTTTTTGTGAACGATAAACATCGGCACTTCCGTTCCGTCTTTGCTTTTGTACATCACCTGCTTGCTTTCATAATCTGAAGGATTGAATTTCACATTGATCTTGTAGTACTCCGTGCTCACACCTGTTGCAATATCATATTTGAAAATCACACTTGGATAAGTGAAGGAGGTGAAAGAGTAGAAACAGTACGTTTCATCTTTCTTTCCGCCGAAACCACCTGCAGATCCTGTTTTGTCCGGCATGGCGATTTCTTTTTTGTCGCTGCCGTCGTAGTTGCAAACGAAAATGCGCGTGTTGGCTTTGTCGAGGTAACTCAGGAAAAGTTTACCACCGCAGGTTGAAACACTTTCAAGCAAATTGGTGGATGTAGGAATAATTTCTTTCCAGTTGGCCGGTGTAGGATTTTTTGGATCCACCAAAACCAATCTTGAATTTGGCGCATCCACATCCGTCTTCACGATGAGCATGCCGTCTGCTGTATTTTCGATAGGATAAGTGTGGTGCTTGTCATCCGTAAAAAGTGGAGTGAACTTCGCGGCTTTGTCAGCCGGATTTTTATACCACACTTCGTACGTGTCTGTTCCCGGTGCAGCAACGAGGAATATAAATTTTTTGTCCTCAGTGAGAGAAACGTTGTGATACATATCCGGTCTTTTTGGATCGCTGTAGATCAACTCATCTGCACTTTGTGGCGTGCCAATTTTGTGGTAATACACCATGTGATTTTTATTGTCACCACTCAGCTCCGTACCTTTTTCAGGTTGCGGATAACGGCTGTAGTAGAAACCATCTTTGTACCAGGCAGCACCGCTGAATTTCACCCAGTCGAGTCTGTCTGTCATTTGTTTTTTCGTCACTACATCATACACCACGATGCGACTCCAATCGCTACCCGCTTCGTTGATGTTCACCGCCATGTATCGGTTCTCGTCATCCGCACCTAGAAGTTGTGCGGAAGCCAATCCACCTTCCGCAATCGTGTTGATGTCGAGGAAAAGTTCGTCTGTTCCTTCAAGACCTTTGCGCACAAAATATTTTCCCTGTGCTTCAAGTCCGGAGTTTTTGAAGATGAAATAATAATCGCCCACTTTCATCGGCGCGCCTACTTTTTCAAAATTGAAAAGATCACGGAAGCGCGCTTCAATCTTATCGCGAAATGGAATACTGTCGAGATAACCGCGTGTCGTTGCAATTTGTGCATCCACCCACGCACCAGTCTGTGCGCTCGTATCATCTTCCAACCACATGTAAGGGTCGTTCACTTTCGTCCCGAAAAAATCGAGTTCGTTGTCTTGTTTGGCTGTCGTTGGGTATTGTGCAATTTTCATAAGAGGAGTTACAGTAGGCGCTTTCGCTGTTTCGTTGCAGGAAGCAAATGTTACAGCGACAGCACAGAAAGTGAGCATCAAATTTGATTTCATGTTGTGGTGAATTTGCGACTAATGTAAAATAGACGTTCTATATCGCCGGAGCGAATATTATGAACGGTGAAAATCGGATTTGAAAATACCTATTACAGCAGTTTCTACTTCGACCTCAACACACAAAAAGGAATCATCACTTCTTCCATCGAAATACCGCCGTGCTGAAAAGTATTCTGATAAAGGTTGACGAACTGGTTGTAGTTGTTGGGGTAAACAAAAAAGTCATTCTTCTGTGCGAAGATGTATGACGTGCTCACATTTGTTTTAGGAAGAAACGCATCACTTGGATTGCGCACTTCAAAAACTTCCTTGGCGTTGTAGTTCAGGTTTTTTCCTGCTTTGTAACGAAGGTTGGAGTTCGTATTTCTGTCGCCAATCACCTTCACCGGATTCTCAACACGCACTGTGCCGTGGTCGGTGGTGATGATGAGCGTGCAATTGTTTTCCGAAACTTTTTTGAGAATATCGAGCAAAGGTGAGTGGTCAAACCATGAAGATGTAATGCTCAAGTACGCCGGTTCATCATCCGCCAGTTCTTTAATGACTTCCATCTCCGTGCGCGCGTGGCTGAGCATGTCCACGAAATTGTAAACGATCACATTCAGTTTGTTGTTCATCAAATTCGAAAACGAATCGTTCAGTTTTTTTCCTGCGTTCAGGTTGGTGATCTTGTTGTAACTCCACTTGATATCAAAGCCCAAACGCTTGAGCTGCGACGCCATCAATTCCTCCTCGTGCAAATTCTTTCCGCCTTCATCGTCTTCGCCTACCCACAAGTTGGGCATCGTCTTTTCAATATCACTCGGCATCAATCCCGCGAAGATGGCATTACGCGCATATTGTGTTGCGGTTGGAAGTATGGCGTAGAAAAGTTCTTCAGATTCAGATCTGAAATATTCTTTCAGCTTGGGTTGAATCACGCGCCACTGGTCAAAGCGCAGATTGTCGATCACTAACATGAACACCGTTTCGCTTCCCGCTTTCAAGATCGGAGCAACTTTGGTTTTTACAAGTGTGTGTGAAAGAACGGGAGGACTGTTTTGATTCTTCAGCCAAGCCAGATAATTGTTCTTGATGAACTTGGAGAATTGCTCATTCGCTTCCATACGCTGTGACCGAAAGATTTCCGCCATGCCTTCATCTTGTGTCGTTGAAAGTTCCATGCTCCAACGCACCAATTTTTTGTAGAATTCACCCCATTCTTCTGCGTCCATTCTATCGCTGAGGCGCATAGAGATTTCGCGAAATTCCTGACGGTAATCGCTGGTTGTTTTTTCACTGACCAATCTTTTTTCATCAAGGTGTTTTTTCAGTGAAAGAAGAATCTGATTCGGATTAACGGGTTTGATGAGGTAATCGGAAATTTTCGATCCGATGGCATCTTCCATGATATGTTCTTCTTCACTCTTGGTGATCATGATCACAGGAAGCGAAGGATCAATTTCTTTAATCTTTGTAAGAGCAGTAAGTCCTGTTACGCCGGGCATATTTTCGTCGAGGAAGACAATATCGAAAACCTGCTTTCGTACGTTTTCTATGGCGTCAACGCCATTGTTGACGGTTACTACCTCGTAACCTTTTTGTTGTAAGAAAAGAATATGAGGTTTGAGCAGGTCGATTTCATCATCGGCCCAGAGTATTCGTTCATTTGACATTCACGAGAGTTTTGTTGGTAGCTAAATATGTGCTCAAAGCTACGATGAGCAGATTAAGGGATTATATAAGGTAACTGTGTGAATGGATGAATATTTTTGACAACACATAATATTCTCGAATTCATTTGAAAACAAAGCGTAAAATCATCAACGATCCGGTCTATGGATTTATAACCATCAGACATACGTTCATCCTTGAGCTGATCGATCATCCCTGGTTTCAACGATTGAGGAGAATTGCGCAACTTGGGTTGTCGCATCTCGTTTATCCCGGCGCTTTGCACAACAGATATCAGCATGCTATCGGAGCAATGCATTTGATGCAAAATGCAATTGACGAGCTTCGATTGAAAGAAAACGACATCACTGCACAAGAAGAGGTGAGCCTTCTCGCCGCCGTGCTTTTGCATGATATCGGACATGGACCTTTTAGTCATGCTCTCGAATATTCTATCGCCAATGCCATGCACCACGAGCATATTTCCACACTGATGATGGAACAACTTAATGTGGAGTTTGAAGGACAATTGTCCATGACCATCGAAATATTCAACAACCGCTATCACAAGAAATTTCTTCACCAACTCGTGAGTAGTCAGCTGGATATGGATCGCCTCGACTACCTCGCACGCGATAGTTTTTTCAGTGGAGTAGTGGAGGGACAAGTAGGAAGTGAGCGCATTCTGAAGATGCTCGACGTACACAACGATGAGCTGGTGGTGGAAGAAAAAGGAATCTATAGCATCGAGAAATTTATTGTTGCCCGCAGGTTCATGTATTGGCAAGTGTATTTCCACAAGACTGTATTGAGTGCGGAGTTCATGCTGGTAAACGCATTGCGCAGAGCGCGTGAACTGGCTTCGAAAGGAGAAAAATTATTTTGCTCGCCGGCATTGGAATATTTTCTCTACAACTCTGTGTCAGCAGCAGATTTCAAAAACGATCGACACGCGCTCGAGTTTTACGCAGAGCTGGACGACTTCGACGTGACCGGAGCAATGAAGGTTTGGCAGAATCATCCTGATACTGTTCTTTCATTGTTGTCGAAAAAAATTATTCGACGTGATTTATTCAAGATCGAATTGCATCAATCAGCAGTTGGAAAAGATGTTGTGGAGAATCACATCACACGTATTGCCGAGCGTTTAAGGTTGAGTCATGATGAAGCGGCGTATTTTGTCATCAGCACCAGCGTTGACAATCGTGCATACAATTCACAAAGTGAGTCGATCAAGATTTTGATGAAAGATGGAACAGTGAAAGGTGCTTCGATGGTGAGTGATCACCTCAACATTACATCATTGAATAAGCTGGAGGAGAAATTCTTTATCGCTTACGTTAAATAAGTTTAGTTACGGAAAGTTTCGCAATACTATGAAATCAATTACACCAATAACAGCCTTACTGTTCGTGTTTATGATGTCGGACGCCAAAGCACAAGACAGTCTATCCAACAGTATTTACTTCCTCGCTGGAGCAAATTACAGTTTGTTCCGGGGAAATGACTTGATTAAGGATGTTTTCGAACCATCAATCACTTACACGAATTCACTCGGATACAAGAGAGCATTTACTCACGGTTTATCAGCGCGTATGCAGGTTCAGCAACTTGTGCAAGGCATGCAGGATGAAATTACATGGACCAATGAAACCGGCGCTGTTATTTCTAAGTCTCCATTTTTGATGCGGATGGAATATGTTTCACTTTCTGCCTTGTTGGAGAAATCTTTTGGCTCAAGAAAATATTTTAGGGTTTTTGCCGGCGGTTATGGTGCATACAATTACCGAAGTTATTCACTGATGCAATCAGGAGAGTTTATACCAGGATCTTATTTGGATTTCACTTCGAGTACTGAAAAAACAGATATAGGAATAGCTGCGGGAATTGGATTTTCTTATCCTGTAGCCAAGACAATTCGTATTAATCTGGACTTTACCAATATGTTGGGAATCACTAATGCATTGCGTCTTGAAAATACCACGAGAAAATTCAATTCCACGAACGCTATGTTGGGCTTTGAATTTCTGTTTTAGTAAAGTGTAAAGAAAAACGGTGAGTGAAATCTTTTAGAAATTCACCTCTTCTCCTTCTTTATCATAAATATGATACTCGAGGAATGCAGAATTAGAAGAAGCTTCCACCGTTAATTTCATTTTGTATTTCTTTCTCCATGTTTTGGAAATACTACTGAAAATTCCGCGGTTGAGATAAGCCTCCACCATAGGATGCACGAGGAGTTTGATCTCTTTGTGACGACCTTCTTCCATCAGGAAACGAACGCTGTTCTCAATTTCTTCCGTGAAAAGAAGAGACGATTGCACGGTACCTTTTCCATCGCAGCTCGGACATTTTTCTGTAGTGATCACCTTTGTAACAGGCTTCACGCGCTCACGCGTAATTTCCACAACACCGAATCTGCTTGGAGGCAAAACATTGTGTTTCGCCTTGTCTTCTTTCATCGTATCGCGAAGAACATCACTCAGTTTTTTCTGGTGGTCTTTGTTCTGCATATCGATAAAGTCGATGCAGATAATTCCGCCCATATCGCGCAGTCTGAGTAGTCGCGCTATTTCTTTCGCGCATTCCATATTCGTTTGGAACGCGTTGTCTTCCTGATTGATGACAGTAGAATTTTTTCTATTACCGCTGTTCACGTCGATCACGTGCATAGCTTCCGTGTGCTCCACAATTAAGTAAGCACCACTTTTCAGATTCACTTGTTTGGCAAAGCTCTGTTTGATCTGTCGATAAACATTGAAAGTATCAAAGAGGTCCGGAATCTTATGCATCTTAACGATGCTTTCCTCGTGATTGAACGTTTTGAGATAAGTCTTAATCTCAGACTGTATCTGTTCATCGTTGACATGAATCGCAGTGAAATTCTCGTTGAGGATATCACGCAAGATAGAGGATGTCTTGTTGATCTCACCAAGAATACGCTGCGGAGGGCGCGCCGTCTTCATGTTCTTGTACATCTCATCCCAACGTTTCACTAGATCTTGTAAATCCTGATCGAGTTCTGAAACGCTCGTGCCTTCGGCTTGCGTGCGAATAATCACACCCATGCTAGCCGGACGAATGCTGTGCATCAACTTACGTAAGCGCTCGCGCTCGGTCTCTTCGGTGATTTTACCCGAAAGAGAAACTTTATTAGAGAATGGAACAAGAACCAGATAACGACCGGCCAAAGTAATTTCAGCTGTGAGTCGCGGACCTTTCTGAGAGATGGGTTCCTTCGCAACTTGCACCGGAATCGCATAACCTTGTCCTACTACGTCTTTGATTTTCCCTTCCTTCTTGATGTCAGCAAGACCCGGAAAGTTCATGAGATCAGAACTTTTTTGTTCGCCATTTGCTGTTCTTCTGCTGAAAGAATTCAGCGAGGCGAATTGAGGACCGAGATCCAGGTAATGAAGAAATGCATCCTTACTATAACCAACATCCACGAAGCAAGCATTGAGATGCGGCAGGATTTTTTTCACCTTGCCATAATAGATATCGCCGACTGCATACTCCTGATTACGGTGTTCGTGATGCAGTTCAATCAATACTTTCTCTTTGAGCAAAGCAATTTCCACTCCAGTTGGAGTAGCGTTAATAACAAGTTCGATGTTGCCTGTCAAGAAGGGAATATTTGGAAAATGAAAAACAGGGGAATGCAAAAGCATTCACCCTATGGGTGCGTGATTCAGCGTGGCAATGAAACATTCCCACGTTGAAATCCCGCGAAGATCCTAGCGCACTTTCTTCTTATGACGATTCTTTCTAAGGCGCTTCTTTCTTTTGTGGGTCGCCATCTTATGGCGCTTTCTTTTTTTACCGCAAGGCATTGTACTACGGGATTAATTTTTTATTTAATACTTCTATAAATTCGTTCACCTTTTCGGCAACTACACTATCCGTGTTGTGCCTCAAAAGCGTTTCGTAATTTCTTTTTGCATCAGCCGGCCTGTTCAAACGTTCCAGAGCCTGAGCTGAAAAAAACAAAGAGTTGTTATCTGTCGAATCCAACTCCAGTCCTTTTTCGAAACAGCGCAATGCGAGTACTGCGCTATCCATTACCATCAACTGGTATCCAACTTCCACTTGATATTTAATATCGTCGGGACGCAGCGCCAATACTTTATTAAAGCGATCAATGGCTTTATCGTATTGTCCGCTTTTCACTGAGAACAATCCTAGATAATATTGTGCATCAACGTTCGTAGAGTCTTTAGTAATCAACTCACGCAATTGCATAATACCCTCCATGGGATTTGCTCCTTCCACCAGATCAATGGCTTGGCGAAGTTTCAGCGAATCGGGATCCATCTGTTGCATCTTATCGACTGCAGCAGGTGGTTGTTTAGGTAATTGTAAAAAAAGAACGATGAGTCCCAGGGACCCTAAAATAAGTAAAACAAGCCAGAGCCTGTGTTTACGCATGTTCAACAACTTTAACTTTAGCTTTCACTTCATCCATGAATTCCTTCGCAGGTTTGAATGCAGGGATGTAATGTGCCGGAATTACCACGCTGGTCTTAGCCAGAATGTTACGCCCGAGCTTCTCTGCACGCTTCTTCACGATGAAACTTCCAAAACCACGGAGATATACATTCTCACCATTCTCCATGGCATTCTTCACTGTACCCATAAATCCTTCAACGATTGCTAGTACGTCATTCCGGTCAATTCCGGTTTTATTTGAAATCTCTGTCACGATATCCGCCTTTGTCATTATCCTATTTTTTTTATTAGTGAATAAAAATTGCTTTTCAAATTGGGGGCGGCAAATATACTCTCGATTTCTAAAATTCAAACCCTTCTTTTACTGAAAGTTACAGAATGAAAAATTAACAGATCCTTCGGTCCCATTTTCAGCCGCCGAGCAGTTGATGGAGAGAGCATCTTCAGAGACTATTCTTGCAATTCAAATGAGAAATTTCAGTCAGCGACTTATTAATTGGTACGAAGCAAATAAGCGTGATTTGCCATGGAGACACACGAATGATCCTTACAAGGTGTGGCTATCAGAGATCATTTTACAGCAAACGCGTGTACATCAAGGGATTTCATACTACTACAAATTCACTCGTTTATTTCCGACAGTTTCTGATTTGGCAAATGCAACGGAGGATGAGGTATTGAAGGCGTGGCAGGGGCTTGGATATTACAGTCGCGCCAGGAATCTTCATGCTTCGGCCAAATTTATTCATCATGATAATGGGGGAAAATTTCCTGAAAGTGCAAAGGGATTGGAACAATTGAAAGGTGTTGGTCCATACACAGCAGCGGCAATTGCTTCATTTTGTTATGGTGAAAAAGTGGCTGTAATAGATGGCAACGTGATGCGCGTGCTGTCGAGAATATTCGGCGTTGAATTGCCCGTGGATTCCACAGATGGAAAAAAGGTTATTGAAAAAATTGCTGCTGAAATCATCAGTAAAAGCCAACCGGGACAGCACAACCAAGCAATGATGGAGTTGGGTGCAATACAATGCAGGCCTTCAAGTCCGGATTGTGAATCGTGTCCATTCGCAGCTGTATGTGTGGCATACAAGAGTGGTCGCGTCAATGATTTTCCACTAAAGGAAAAGAAAACATCTGTCAAGAATATTTGGTATTACTACTTTGTGATTCATCATGGGGAAAATGTTTATCTGAAACGACGCGAGGGAAAGGGTATATGGCGTGGCCTTTACGACTTTCCTCTCATTGAAACCAACGAATCGATTTCAGAGAAAATTGCAATCAGCGATTTTTTCAAATCGCATTCAATAAATAAGGAAATGGTAGTAACAGGTGTAAGCGAAGTATTCAAGCATGTACTTACACATCGTAAAATTCATGCGGTTTTTATTGAAATGATATTGAAGGATGCAAAGGCGATAAAAGGTTATGCCTATTTAAGTATCAACAAGCAAAGCATGAAAGACTATGGTATACCTCGGTTGGTTGAAAAGTATCTTGAGAGTAATATTGCATGGAAAAATATTATGGCATAACTTGGTGACTCCATATTCCAATTAGACATATTTATGCGGAAAAGGCGATGTAGGTTTGTTCCGTTAAAAAACAATATTTATCTAAAATCTTTAAACAAATGGCAAGCATTAACAAAGTAATTCTTCTTGGCAATCTCGGCAAAGATCCGGAGACCAAGACTTTTGAGAACGGCGGCACAGTGTGCACATTCACAATGGCGACTACAGAAAGCTATTGGGACCGCGAAAAGAACCAGCGCATTGATCTTCCAACGGAGTGGCACAACATCCGTGTAGGCAGAGCAGGTTTAGCGAAACTTGCGCAACAGTATCTTCACAAAGGCTCACAAGTGTATGTGGAGGGAAGTCTTCGCACGCGCCAGTACCAAAGCAAGGAAGGTGAAAACAAGTATTTCACTGAAGTGAATGTTGTGGAAATGGTTATTACAGGAAGCAAAGCCGGCAGCGAGAATGCTACGCAGAACACAAATCAGCGCGCTGAAGCACCTCCTGTAGTTCATTCCGGAGCTGATGACGACGATCTTCCATTTTAAGTAAATAATAAAGACTTATTTGGAACCTATACCGCTCGTTCATATCAGCGAAATCATAATACTAAGTGTATTAAGTAGCACAGGCCCATTTCTGCTTGTGCTTCTTTTATTAATATGCAGCGCCCTCGTTTCGAGCAGTGAGGTCGCACTTTTTTCGCTTTCACCCACACAGAAGTCTGAACTTTCCGAATCTAAGAGTTCTGCCGATCAGCGGATCATTGGATTGCTTGAAACACCGGACAGAGTGCAAGGACCAAAGAAATTGCTGGCAACGATTCTCATTGCCAACAGTGCCGTAAACATTGCAATCATTCTTTTGGCAACGCAATTGACAACAGATCTACTTCCATTGGGCACACCTGATTGGATGAGAACACTTGTTGATGTAGTGTTGATCACATTCGTCATTGTACTTTTTTGCGAAGTAATTCCCAAGGTATATGCAACTGCGAACAACGTGCAGGTGGCACGCTTGATGTCCGGGCCACTTAAAGTCATACAAAAAATGCTCAGTCCGGTTACTTGGTTTCTAATGGGCACATCGTCATTGTTGGAAAACGTAATAAAAAGCAGAATTCACAGCAACATCTCCGTTGATGAACTTGGCCATGCTCTTGAGCTTACGGCCGATGACGAACGTACAGTGGAGGAACACAAAATTCTGGAAGGCATTGTCACTTTTGGCGAAAAGGAAGCGAGTCAGATCATGACATCACGCATGGACATTACATTTTTGAGAAATACAGATTCCTATGCCCAGGTATTGAATACTGTGCTTGAGAAGGGCTATTCGCGCATGCCGGTGATGAGTGATTCACCCGATGAGATTGCCGGATTTTTATTCATCAAAGATTTGTTGCCACATATTGATGCGATAGATTATGACTGGCAACAATTGATCAAACAACCGTTTTTCGTTCCCGAGAACAAGAAAATTGATGATCTGTTGCAAGAGTTTCAACAAGCAAAAATCCATCTGGCTATTGTAGTCGATGAGTATGGAGGAACATCAGGACTTGTGACATTGGAAGATATACTCGAGGAAATTGTAGGCGATATTTCTGATGAATTCGATGAAGAGGATTTACAATACTCGAAGCTTGATGATCATACATACCTTGTTGAAGGGAAGATGACATTGGTGGACATGTATAAAATAATTGAGATGGACACTTCATCTTTTGAAGATTCTCGAGGCGATAGTAGCACGCTGGCGGGTTTTCTAATTGAGCAGGCCGGTCGTATCCTTCAACAGGGCGACGTTGTGCAATTTGAAGGGTTTGAATTCTTCATCGAAGCCGCAGACAAAAGAAAAATCAGTAGAATAAAAATCACTTTGCCATCTGGCGTTACTGGAGATGTCGAAAAGGATCGATGAGAATTTTTAAATTGAAGCGACTATGATGCGAAGAACTTTATTGCTAGTGTTGTTGGCGCTTCTCGTTTACGGCAGCTATTGGTATTTTTTTTCCGATCGTAATGCCGACATTCCTAAGCCGCGTGGTTATTTCAGAATAGATCTTCCTGAGAAAAAATATGAATTGCATCAATTCTCTTGTCCAATTCAGTTTGATATCCCATTGTATTCGCACGTAGAATTATTCAAAGAACACATATCAGTGGACTCTTGTTGGTTCAATATTTTTTTTCCCGGTCAGAATGCAAGACTTCATTGCACGTATATGCCAGTTGGGAAAAATCTGGGTGAATTGTTGCGCGACTCGTATGGTTTTGCAGCAAAGCACGAGATGAAAGCGTCTGCATTGAAGCGAACAATGATCAATGACAGTACAAATCACGTTTATGGAATTGTCTATGATATCGAAGGAGACGCGGCTTCCCAATTGCAATTTTTTCTGACCGACAGCGTGAATCATTTTCTGCGCGGCTCTTTGTATTTCTACAATACGCCAAATACAGATTCGATAGCGCCGGTGCTTTCATTCCTCAGAGAAGATGTGATGCATATCACCAATTCGATTCATTGGAAATAGTCAATGTCTGCCGATCCATCGGATCACAAGAACTACAAGGCAGATCACAAACATCAGTATAGAAATCTTATTGATGCTGTGCATGAATCGGAGATTCAAATCCGCTTTCTCTTTGCGGAAAAGATTTCTTGGATTGAGGTAGTATAGAATTTTCTCGAGAAACATGGCGATGATTTGATTAAACGTAGAACAATAGATTTTGAGCATGGTTCATTGAATTCTGAACTCAATGTAGAAGTATTTACTTTCTGGAAGCAATGGCCACCATTGAAATTTCGACTTTGCTGTTTTTAGGTAAAACAGAAACTTCAACCGTTTCCCGCGCAGGAAAATCTTTCGAGAAGTGCAAACTATAGATGGCATTCACTTTAGCGAAATCATTCATATCGGCAAGAAAAATACTGGTCTTGATCACATCTGAAAATGACATGTCGGCAGCTTTGAGAATCGAATCAAGATTTTTCATGACTTGAGTGGTTTCTTCTTCAATTCCATTTGGCTCATATGTTTGAGTTACAGGATCGATTGCAATTTGTCCGCTTATGTATAAAATGTCATTGGTCAAAACAGCTTGGCTATACGGACCAATTGGCTCAGGTGCATTCGGGGTAAAGATGATTTTCTTCATGGAAAATTTTTACTAAAATAGTTCAGCGAAACACTATTTAGGAAAATCGTTGAAGATTGGCCTTGCATTGCGACATTATCTTTGAGACGAAAATTCATCTCTATGTTTAGATCAACTCTAGCCATTGCGCTATTTATTTTGTTCTCTTCGTTTGCAACTCATCCACCGGGGTATAAAATTGCTGTGTTGAAGTATAAAGGCGGTGGCGACTACTATGCCAATCCTACAAGCGTTCCCAATCTCGTGGATTTCGTGAACAAGAATCTCAGCATGAACATTGATCCGGAAGTGCCTTACATCGATGCCGGAAGTCCCGAGATCATCAATTATCCGTTTGTTCATATGACTGGGCATGGCAACGTGGTGTTCAACTCAGATGATGCATCAAACCTTCGCAGATATTTGATTGGTGGTGGTTTCCTTCACATTTCTGATAATTATGGAATGGATAAGTTCGTGCGTAAAGAATTGAAAAAGATTTTTCCGGAATTGGATCTTATTGAATTGCCCTTCAGTCATCCTATTTATCATCAATCTTACAACTTCCAGAATGGCTTGCCGAAAATTCATGAACACGAGAAAAAGGCACCACAGGGATTTGGTCTTTTGTATGAAGGCAGGCTTGTAGTATTTTACGATTTCGAATGCGATCTCGGTGATGGTTGGGAAGATTTTGCTGTGCACAAAGATTCCGAAGAAGCTCGCACCAAGGCGCTTAGAATGGGAGCGAATCTTTTACAATATGCTTTGATGGGAACAGAAGACAAGTAGATTAAGCGTGAAGCCAAAGCCTTTTAAATTTGATCAATGGTCACGAGTCGATCTCAAATCTTTTCTTGATGAGCAAGCCGATCGATTCAATACAAACGCTTTTATCGAGCACGATCCGATTTCGATTCCACATCAGTTTACAAGAAAGGAGGACATAGAAATTTCAGGTTTCCTAACGGCAACAATTTCATGGGGCAATAGAAAATCGATTGTCGCCAATGCGAACAAGATGATGTTGTTGATGGACAATGAGCCGCATCAGTTCATTATGCATCACAATAAAACTGATTTGAAGCGTCTTGACAATTTCGTCCACAGAACTTTTAACGCAACGGATCTCCTTCAATTCGTAAAGTCTTTACAACGCATATATAATGACGCCGGAGGAATGGAAAAAATTTTCACGGATGGCATGATAAAAGAACAAAACACTTGTCTGGCAATCACAAATTTCAAAGAGAAGTTCTTCGAAGGCATTTCCTCTTCACGCAGTTTTAAACATGTTTCGGATCCATCCAAAGGTTCATCAGCCAAAAGGTTGAATATGTTTTTGCGTTGGATGGTACGGCACGACAATCGGGGTGTTGATTTCGGAATATGGCGAGGCATTCCAATGTCGTCACTGTCAATTCCATTGGATATTCATTCTGGAAACATTGCTCGAAAACTGGAATTACTGCACCGAAAACAAAATGACCGGAAAGCGGTTGAGGAACTCGACGCGCAACTCCGGTCATTTGATCCGACAGATCCTGTCAGATATGATTTCGCACTTTTTGGTTTGGGTGCGATGAGCGAATTTTAGAGGCTGTATTTGTTGTCTTCGATCACTTTTGCGGCAACATTTCTGCGCGCATCTTTCACGTTGAAAGGTTCTGTTTTCGTAAAGCGACGAAGCCCCATCATCATCATGCGCAATTCATCACCGCTGCCAAATGCGAGCAATGCTTCTTTTCCATTGTGTGATAATTTTTCTGCTGTATCGAAGAAGAAAACGCTAAGTATATCTTTTTGCAATGCAACAGAATCTTCTCCATGCATGCTTGCAAGTTTTTCAACCCTGAGCAAAAGTGATTCGGCCAAATACGTTTCAATAATCATGTCGGCCACGTTCATCAAAACTTCCTGCTCTTTGTCAAGTTGAGCCATCAGTTTTTGCACGGCAGCACCTGCAACCATCAGAATGGCTTTTTTGAAATTCGCGAGATACTTGTGACACTCTTCAAAAAGGTTTGAAGGCGCATCGCCAAAGTCAGGAATCGACATCAATTCACCGGCAACTTTCATCGCTGGTCCCATTAAATCGAGTTCACCTTTCATTGCTTTTTTGAGCACCATATCTACTGTCAACAAACGATTGATTTCGTTTGTTCCTTCGAAAATCCGGTTGATGCGCGCATCGCGATAAGCTCTTTCCACGCGGGTTTCAGCGCTATATCCCATGCCGCCATGAATTTGCACAGCTTCGTCCACAACGAAATCAAGCACTTCAGAACCATACACTTTCAGTATCGCACACTCAGGTGCGAAGGAGGCGATGCCTTTCAACACCGCACTGCTTTTGTCGATGCCACCTGCTGCAAGAGCGTTTATCGCATCGTCGATATTCTGAGTGGCTCTGTAAACCGCACTTTCCAAAGCAAAAATGCGGATGCACATGTCACCGATCTTGTGGCGAATTGCGCCATACTTCATGATGGGTCTTCCGAATTGCTGACGCTCGTTGGCGTAGTGTATTGCGTCAGTCAATGTCGCTTTTGATCCGCCCAACACGCCTCCGCCAAGTTTGATACGACCGATGTTGAGGATGTTCACAGCGATCTTGAAGCCATTGCCTCGTTCGCTTAGTAAGTTCTCAGCGGGTACATTCACATTATTGAAAAATATTTGTCTGGTAGATGAGCCTTTGATGCCCATCTTTTTTTCTTCAGGATTGAAAGTGATGCCTTCCATATCTCTAGTGAGAATGAACGCAGAAAGGTTTGCGTCGTCTTCAATCTTTGCGAAGAGAATGAGCACATCGGCGAATCCGCCGTTCGTGATCCACATTTTTTGTCCGTTGATCACATAGGTTTTTCCGTCAGCGCTTGGTACAGCTTTCGTTTTTCCGCTGTTAGCATCGCTTCCGCTTCCGGGCTCTGTGAGGCAATAACAACTTTTCCACTCACCTGAAGCGATTTTCGGAATAAACTTTTTCTTCTGTGCTTCATTACCATAATAAAGAATAGGAAGTGTTCCAATTCCTGTTTGTGCGCCGTAAGCAACACTAAACGAAAATCCTGCACCGAGTGCTTCCGTCACGAGCATTGACGTTTTGAAGTCCATACCCATGCCACCATATTCTTCTGGCACAGAGATTCCGAGAAGACCTAGCTCGCCGGCTTTGTCAAGAATGCTTTGCATCAATCCTTCTTCTTGATGATCAATGGCGTCGAGCTTTGAATCGATTTCCTGCGCAACAAAATCTTCGCAGGTTTTTTTCATCATCATTTGTTCTTCACTGAATTCTTCAGGAATGAATACATCATTGAAGGATGTTTCGCGGATCAGAAATTCTCCGCCGGTGATTGGTTTAGTAGTTATGGTTTCTGACATGGTGTCGATTTTTAAATTTATGTGGGTTTAATATTTTTAGGCTCTAGGCATCAAATTTCACCTACGATAGCGGTTATTTATTGTTCGAAGATTTTATCAATTGAGTAATTCATAAACTCCGGCTGCGCCTTGTCCGGTGCCCACACACATGGTTACAACACCGTACTTACTTTTTCTTCTTCTCATTTCATTGAAGAGTTGAACCGACAATTTTGCGCCTGTGCACCCAAGTGGATGGCCAAGCGCAATTGCTCCTCCATTCACATTGACGATATCCGGATTAAGTCCGAGTTCGCGGATGACAGCGAGCGATTGCGATGCGAAAGCCTCATTCAATTCATACAAATCGATATCTTCTTTTTTCAAACCGGCACGCAGCAACGCGCCCGGAACTGCATAGATTGGACCCACACCCATGATGCGTGGCTCCAGCGCTGCAACGTGGTAGCTCTTCAGTTGAGCGATAGGTTTCACGTTGAGTTCTTTCAACATTCTTTCCGACACCACCATCACGAATGCGGCACCATCAGATGTTTGCGAAGAATTACCTGCGGTAACACTACCTCGTGCATCGAACACGGGGCGCAGTTTTGCCAGTAATTCAACTGAAGTATCTCTTCTTGCGCCTTCATCGGTATCCACTATATATTTTCTTTCTTGACGTTTTTCTTTCGCGTCAAGAAAAATTTCTTTCACTTCCACAGGAACGATTTCATCTTTCCACAAGCCCTTTTCAATTGCACCAATCGCTTTTTGATGTGAGTGATAGGAGAAAATATCCTGGTCTTCACGAGAAACTTTATAATCATTGGCGACAGCCTCAGCGGTAAGTCCCATTCCCCAATACCAGTCTGGATTGTTCTTTGCGACTGTTGAATTCGGAACAATTCGCCATCCACCAAACGGAATTGGCGACATTGTTTCAACACCTCCTGCGATAATACAATCTGCCATACCGGCGTGAATTTTCGCAGATGCGATGGCGATGGTTTCAAGTCCGCTCGAGCAATATCTATTGACAGTCATGCCCGGAACTTTCACCGTATCCAGTCCCATCAGCGAAATCATTCTTCCGATGTTCAGACCTTGCTCGGCTTCCGGTGTTGCATTACCAACAATCACATCATCAATGCGATTGATGTCGAGTTGAGGAAAATCCGAAATGAGTTTTTTGACAACGACCGCACCGAGATCATCAGGTCGATAAAACCTGAACAATCCGCGTGGTGCTTTTCCTACTGCTGTGCGATAACCCGCTATGATATATGCGTTCATGTGATTAGTTTCTTAAAATTTTACCTGTAGTAATAAGAGATTGCATGCGCTCGAGAGATTTGCGTTGCTGACACAACTCCATGAAAGTTTTTCTTTCGAGATCGAGTAAGTATTGTTCACTCACTTGCGTTGAAGCACTCAGATCGCCACCGGCAAGAACAAAACCTAATTTTTCAGAGATTAACTGATCGTGTTCACTGATATAGTGTCCACTCTTCATGGTGTTGGCTCCTATGTAAACAATACCAAGCGCTTCTTGTCCGAGAACTGTGATGTCTTTGCGCATTGTTGGTTTAGTGTAACCGGCATCCGCCATTTCAAGACAAGCCTCTTTCGCTCTTGACAATTGTAATTCACGACTCACAACAACTTCATCGATTCCATTTCTAAGATAGCCGAGTTCAAATGCTTCGTACGCAGAGGTAGAAACTTTCGCTTGTCCAATGGTGAGGAATCGATTGCGGAAAGTGTTAAGTCGTATATCACCGTCGTTGAATTCATCGCTGCATCGAACTGCGAATTCTTTCGTCCCCGCGCCACCTGGAATTACACCAACACCAAATTCCACAAGACCCATATAAAGTTCGGCATGAGCAATCACTTTGTCAACGTGAAGATTCAATTCACATCCTCCACCGAGTGCAAGATTGTGAGGCGCGCCAACAACAGGAATAGCTGAATGTCTCATGCGCATTACCACATTTTGAAACATTCGAATGGCCATGTCGAGTTCGTCATAATCCTGTTCTGCGGCAAACATGAATATCATTCCGACGTTGGCACCTGCTGAGAAATTTTCACCGTCGTTGTATAGCACAAGTCCGCGGTATTCTTTTTCGGCGAGATCAATGGCTTTATTCAAACCTTCGATGACTTCACCTCCGATGGTATTCATTTTTGTGTTCCAGCTGCAACACAAAATACCATCACCGAGATGACGAATTGTTGTAACAGCGTTCTTCCAAACAGTTGCGCTATCAGGAAGTTGAGACAAAACGATTTGCTTGGCAGGAGCAGGAACTGTTAAATATGATTTTGATGAAGGATCGTAATATTTTTTCTTTCCGTCTTCAATTTTATAGAATGACGTGTGGCCGGCAGCAATCATTTCACCAATCCATGATGCCGCTTTTTTTCCATTGGCTTCGGCATCTTTGACACCATTGGCAATGCCTACAAGGTCCCAAGTTTCGAATGGTCCTAACTGCCAACCGAATCCGGCTTTCATGGCTTCATCAATGCTATAAATATTGTCACTGATTTCAGGAATGCGATTGCTCACATATGCGAACAATCCGCTGAATGATTTCTTGTAAAATTCCCCTGCTTTGTCGCTTCCGTTGTATAAAACAGGAATGCGTTTGTGTAGATCATCGATAGGCTTTGTCGCTTCCAGCGTTGCAAATTTTGCCTTCTTCTGTTGACCATATTCCAGCGTCTTAAGATTGAGTGAAAGGATTTCCGTTTCACCTTTTTCGTTTTTTGTTTTCTTATAAAAGCCTTGTCTAGTCTTATCGCCAATCCATTTGTTCTCGACCATTTTCTGTACGTAATCAGGAATGGCAAATGTTTCAGCAGATTCATCTTTTGGACAATTGTCTTTGACGCCATTGGCCACATGCACAAGTGTGTCGAGTCCGACAACATCACAAGTTCGAAACGTAGCGCTTTTTGGTCTTCCAAGAACCGGTCCGGTGAGTTTGTCCACTTCTTCAACTGAAAGATCCATCTCTTTTACAAGATGAAACAATGCTTGTATACTATATACACCCACGCGATTTGCAATGAATGCCGGAGTGTCTTTGCAGTGAACAACAACTTTACCCAAATATCTCTGACCGTAGTCGGCAAAGAAGTCAAGCACTTCTTTCGACGTTTCGGGTGATGGAATTATTTCCAGCAATTTGAGATAACGAGGTGGATTGAAAAAGTGAGTGCCACAAAAATGTTCTCTGAAATCAGCACTTCGTCCATCTATCAGCATACCAATTGGAATACCCGATGTGTTTGAAGTGATCAAACTTCCCGGTTTTCTATTGGCCTCTATTTTTGTGTAAACTGATTTTTTGATGTCGAGTCTTTCAGTAACTGCTTCGATAATCCAATCGCAATCTTTAAGTTTCGAAAGATCATCATCCAGATTGCCGGTTGTGATTTTCGAAGCAAAGGATTTTTTATAGATCGGCGATGGATTCGACTTTAGAGCCGCGTCCAAAGCTTCGTTTACAATTCTGTTGCGAACTACTTTGTCTTCCAGTTTTTTTCCTGAGGCTTTTTCTTTTTCGTTCAATTCACTAGGAACGATGTCGAGAAGCACAACGTCAAGTCCGATGTTGGCAAAATGGCAGGCTATTCTTGAGCCCATGACACCACTTCCAATGACAGCTGCTTTTTTAATGGTTCTTTTCATTTCAATAATAATTTCCCGTTGCGGTTATAGGGTTTCAGATTCAAATACTTTGTTTTCCAGTATAAAATTGATTTGTTTCAATACTTCAAGACATGTGTTCAACTTGTCCGGCGGAATGCTTTCAGCGATCGCACTATTGAATTTAATAACTGCTTCTTTAGAGGCAGTGCGCATGTCGTTTCCTTTGTTGGTCAGCAATACATTCACCACACGTTTATCGTTCTTATCAGGAATGCGTTTGATGAGTTTGAGATCTTCCATACTCTTAAGAATGCGGGAAAGACTGGTAGGTTCCATTCCCATCTTTGGACCTAATTTGGTGCTAGGCGTGCCTTCTTTGTCGATGTTGAGTAAAGCATATCCAATGGCCATAGTCCCTCCATTCTTAGCTGCTTCGGCATTGTATGCTTTAGAAATTTTAGCCCAAGCCCAGCGTATGTGAAAATCAATTGTTTCGTCCGGCTTCATGTAATCTTTTCGTATGTCCAAAAAATGTTTATGCTACGAATGAAGTGCAAAATTTGTTATGCGCGCATAAAATTAAGGGAAATATTTTTCAAAGAATCATTGAAATTTCTTTGAGGTCGCATGAGAACTGTTGACCGTCTTCATTTTTAAGTTTTAGCTTACCGGAAATATCTACGCCCGTGATAGTTGCTTTGATTTGTCGGTTTTCGAAGACAAAATCAGATAACCGGTTTAGCTTGTAAAGGTGTTCGTTGTACATCTGCGTGATTTCGGTAGATCCAACGGTTTGTAGTTTGAAATAATACTTTTCAATCGAATGAATCAGAAATAATAGTAATGCTTCAACATCATGAAACTTGCCGGTGACACGCTTCATTGAAGTAGCCTTCAACGTGTCGAACGAAGTTTGGTTTACATTGATGCCGATGCCAATTATTGAACTTGACAACCGTTGATTTGACAGTGTATTTTCAATAAGGATTCCTGCGATTTTTTTATCGTTTACAATGATGTCATTCGGCCATTTGATGAAAGCTTCCGTTTCCATTTCGTGTTCGAAAATCTCACGCAAGGCAACGGCAATGGTTTGACTGAGTGTGAATTGATTTTCTGCTCTGAGAAACTTAGGGTAAAGAACAACACTGCATAGCAGATTTTCACCGGATAGACTTTCCCAATCTGAATTTCTTTGACCCTTGCCGAAAGTCTGCTCTTGTGCCGTAATGACAGTGCCTTCAGGCGGAAGTGACAGCCTAACCAGATTGGCAGCATAGTTGTTGGTTGAGTCAACCGTCTCCAATCTGATAATGGCTCTTTCGTTGAATAGCATAAAACAAAGGAAGTAGTTCAGGTACAAAGGAAGTAGATTATGATCGACAATTATTGAAGATCATATAATATTATTCCACAGTTGGTATGGTTGCAGCGTCGAGCGCTACTACATTTGCGAACATTGTAAACAAAGAAAATATCTCATTGAAGAAGAACCCTGTTGGTGCCACACCTGATTTACTCGAATCCGTTATCGTTGGAATGCAGGATGTGAAAGCGAACGACATTACGATTTTGGATCTGCGAACTATTCATCACACAATGGCAGATTATTTCGTAATCTGTCATGGATCAAGTAATACGCAGGTAAAAGCCATTGCACAATCGGTAGAAAAGGAAACTGCGAAAAGTTGTGGTGATCAGCCATGGCACGTGGAGGGAATTCAAAATGCGAAATGGGTGTTGTTGGATTATGTGGATATTGTCGTTCACATTTTTGATAAGGAAGCCCGCGATTTTTATGCCCTAGAAGATTTATGGGCAGACGCCGCAATGAAAAGAGTTGATTAAATAATAGAAAAATAAACAGAAGAAGAATATAATGTCAGAAGAGCAAAAAGACCCGAGAAAGAAGGGAATGCCTCCGGGTGAAGTTGATAAAAAGTCCATGAACTTTTATTGGATTTATATTTTGATTGCCATGGTACTTATTGGTATGATGGTGTTCAGTAGTGGTAACGATGGAAAACAAATAGACTATCGTGAGTTTAAATCATATGCGGAGAGTGGATACCTCAGCAAGGTTGAATACAATGGCGTCGTTGCCAGAGTTTACCTTGATTCCATTGGGCGTTCAGCACTTGCGAGTAAGTTGGGCAACCAGCCAATCGTAACAGGTTTTAATCGCTCCAGCGACTTTTGGTTCAATATTCCGCCAAGTGAAAACAAGATTGATGAGATTGAAGAACTCGGTGATCAAAACAGATTCGCGGTGGAGTTTAAACCTGTGAATGAATTCGGTCAGAATCTTTTATTCTGGATCGTCGGTTTTGGATTGATCATCGGTGTCTGGGTACTAATTATGCGTCGACTTGGTGGTCCATCTGGTCCTGGTGGGCAAATTTTCAGCATCGGAAAATCAAAAGCACAACTCTTCGATAAAGGAAAAGGAACGTTGGTAACTTTCAATGACGTAGCAGGTCTCGAAGGTGCTAAGCAAGAGGTGCAAGAGATTGTGGAATTCCTGAAAAACCCGAAAAAATATACAGAACTTGGGGCGAAAATTCCAAAGGGTGCTCTGCTCGTTGGTCCTCCGGGTACAGGAAAAACCTTACTAGCCAAAGCAGTTGCAGGTGAAGCGCAAGTGCCATTCTTTTCACTCAGTGGTTCTGATTTCGTAGAAATGTTCGTCGGTGTCGGTGCAAGCCGTGTCCGTGACCTTTTCCGACAAGCAAAAGAAAAAGCACCTTCCATCATTTTCATCGATGAGATTGATGCAATCGGTAGAGCAAGAAGCAAGAGTATCAATTTCGGAAGCAATGACGAAAGAGAAAATACGCTGAACCAACTTCTTACTGAAATGGATGGTTTCGCGACCAACAGCGGAATTATCATTCTTGCTGCTACCAATAGAGCGGATATTCTCGATAAAGCGCTATTGCGCGCCGGTCGTTTTGATCGTCAGATCTATGTGGACATGCCCGACCTCAATGAGCGTGTTCAGATATTCCATGTTCACTTGAAAAATGTGAAATTCGATCAATCAGTAGATGTAGAATTTCTTGCGCGCCAGACTCCCGGATTCAGTGGAGCGGATATCGCAAACATTTGTAACGAAGCAGCATTGATCGCTGCAAGAAAAGGTGGACTGACTGTAGGTAAACAAGATTTTCTTGATGCTGTCGATAGAATTATCGGTGGACTTGAGAAGAAAAATAAACTGATCACTCCCGAAGAAAAATCCACCATTGCATACCACGAAAGTGGTCACGCCATCATCAGCTGGCTGTTGGAACACGCTTCGCCTCTGGTGAAAGTGACGATCGTTCCTCGCGGCAGATCATTAGGTGCAGCTTGGTATTTACCCGAAGAAAGGCAAATCACTACAACAGAACAAATCTTCGACGAGATGTGCGCCGCACTTGGTGGAAGAGCTGCTGAAGAAGTTGCTTTCGGTAGAATTTCGACCGGCGCTTTGAGTGATCTCGAGAAAGTAACCAAGCAGGCTTATGCAATGGTTTCTGTTTATGGATTGAATAAAAAAATCGGTAATCGCAGCTATTATGACAGCAGTGGCGAATCTCAATTCACCAAACCTTATAGCGAAGAAACCGCCAGAGTTATTGATGAAGAGGTAAGTAAGATTATTGAATTGGCTTATATAAAGGCTAAAGATTTGTTGTCTGGACACAAAGAGCAGTTGGATCAGTTGGCCAGGAAGCTACTTGACAAAGAGGTTATTTTCAAAGATGATCTTGAAGAAATCTTAGGGCCAAGAAAGTGGGCCGATAGACATATTCACGAGTTGACGCCAACTACTTCGCCAAAGGCCATTCCGACCATTGCACCTGACGTGAAGGAAACTCCGTCATCACTTCCGAATATCGGATTGTAAGAAATTGAATTTAAAGAATTGAATTTGAAAAGGCTTTCCATGGTGGAAGGCCTTTTTTCTTTCCATCCCAATTCTGTGCTATGATGAATTTTTTTATGCCCTGGATTTGAGAATCCCGCAAACGTTGCTGTAAAAAAGTTACAATTCGTCAGCTCCGATAAATAAAAAATCAAATGCAATGTGCGCCTGCCTTTTTTAGGGTTGAGTCTGTGGTCATCATCAGGGAAACATTGCGCTGAGTTTCTCGAATAGCATTGAAGTCATGATTGCCGCATCTTCCCTTAAGTTTGCCTCCGCAATTTTTCTACATTGAACAATTTAGTCGTACGCGCCTTAGCAGGCATTGTATTTTCAATCGCAGTCATTGGTTCAGCTATGTTCGGACCATTGACGCTAGGATTGCTGTTTCTCATTTTTGCTGCGATTGGCCTGTATGAAATCTACGAATTACTACAACATAAGAAATCAAATGCTCCCAGATGGTTTGTAGGAATGCTCATTGGTGTGCTCACCTATTTATTAATGTTCTTAAGTGCTACAGACAGCATTGATAAGAAATGGCTTTGGGTTCTCTCTCTCTTGGTTCCAATGTTTTTCTGTTTGGAATTAATACAGCTTGATAAGAGTGCGTTGTCGAATGTTGCAGTCACAATTTTTGGATGGGTTTACGTGATCATTCCTTTTGGGTTGATCAACTATCTGCCAGTTGTTAATGGACAATTTGAGTTCGAAATTGTTCTTGGGTTTTTTCTCATCCTCTGGGCGAATGACACAGGTGCATATTTTGTCGGAAAATTTTTGGGTAAAAGAAAATTGTATGGGTCGGTTTCCCCGAATAAAACATGGGAAGGATTGTACGGTGGAATTGCGCTTGCATTCGTGATTAGTTATATTTTGTCCAACTACTTCGTGATGCTTTCATTGAATGATTGGCTTATCATGACATTAATCGTTGCGATATTCGGAAATCTCGGCGACCTATTTGAGTCGCATCTGAAACGCATTTTTGGCGTGAAGGACAGTGGCAATCTTATTCCCGGACATGGTGGCGTTCTCGATAGGTTTGATGGATTATTTCTCACGCTACCGGTACTGATTTTTTATTTTAAAATTATTTACACATTATGACCATTCACAAAGAAGGCTACAAAATCATTGCAGGAGCAGTTGTTCTATGCAGTTCACTCGTATGGTTGTGGTCGTATTTATTCGGATGTTGCACCATCTGGTTTTGGTTGTTCACATCAGCGACTGCGGTTTTTTTCTATCTGATAGTGCAATTTTTCAGACTCCCTTCAAGATCAAATCAATCAGCACCGAATGAGTTGGTAGCGCCTTGTGACGGTAAAGTGGTGGTGATAGAAGACGTTGAAGAGCAGGAATATTTCAAAGGCAAGAGAAAGCAAATTTCAATATTCATGTCGCCGCTAAATGTGCATGCCAACTGGGTGCCGTGTGAAGGTGTTGTAAAATATGCCAAGTATCACAAAGGTCTATATCTCGTGGCATGGCATCCTAAAAGCAGCACCGAAAACGAGAGAACAACGATCGTCGTTGAGCATCCAAATGGAAAGGAGGTTTTGTTTCGTCAAATTGCGGGAGCTGTTGCACGTCGCATTGTTTACTATATAAAACCCGGCGACAAGGTGAATCGCAACGATCAGTTCGGATTCATCAAGTTTGGAAGTCGTGTAGATATTTTTTTACCTACAAACAGTAAAGTGATTACGAAAATCGGGGACATTACCAAAGGCAACGAGACGGTAATCGCGAGCTGGTAATTTTTTTTTCTATCAGTTCTTCATCGGAATCAGCCCGCGAATTCCCATGTCCACAACTGCCTCTCCGATTTCCGGTTGGAAGTAATTGTCAGCAGTTACCTCAATCCATTCGAAACTTTTATTCGTGGAAAGTGAAACGGTGATAACAATATCTTGTGATTCACTTCCCGTAATCACAAGCGGTGAATTGATCATTCCCGCATTCACAAACTGTCCTGTTACAACACAGCTTCCAGCCGGAACAGGCGAGCCGATAAATGGATTCGGAACAGTTGTGGCTCCTTCCGGCGCTTGTCCATCAGTGAAAAAATTCGTTCCGAAAACATTTGTAACAAATCCCCAATATCCTTGACTGTGATTGCCCGGTCCTCCAGTGCTTTCGCTTGGAGCATAAGATGTTCCATTCATGTCATAGCTGTTCACATAGGTTCTGAATCCAAGAAATGATGCGATGGATCCAAGCCCGATTTGATTGCCGGGTAGTAAAGAAGATTTGTAGAGTATGTCGTAGTTCTGATAGGCCAGGGAAACGCGCAGCCACTTGTAGGAGCCCGCAGTAATTTCACTCAATGGTTTTGAGAAAAATATTTCATCATTACCTGTAATAGTTGATGAACAATAGTTGATAGCATTTGGCCCGCCTGCTGTCGTTTCTTGTCCTACATACAACACTTGTCCGGCTCCAAGCATGTCAAAATCACCTGCCAATTCAATGTAATGTTGACTCATAAATCTGAAATCCGGGGATTGCGCCGCATGTCCGGAAGGTACTGTCGCAGGTTGTCCAATATTGTTGAGGCGCGTTTGCGTACTATCGAATTTGAATTTAAAAATCAGACGAGGTCCGGTGCTACTACCCGCGTTGAATGCATAAGCGGGAGTACAAGTTATAGGCGTTGCAGGCGTGGTGATGACTTCTTCTGCATCTTTTTTCTTGCAGGAAAAAAGAAAAGACACAAAGACAACACAGATGCCTAAGATGGATAATCGTTGAGTCATGGAAGTAATTTTTCGGAAATATAAAAACTTCTCAATTGTTGGGTTGGAGGAATGCAACAGGCCTCAGCGCGAGTGTATTTCATGTTCATAACGCGTTCATAATTATTCTCGCTTAATTCATCTAGATTAATCGCAGATTGGTCTTCAAAAAGTACATTTGACGACCTAACATGATTGCGCTCAGAGTGCTGATAATTCTAGTGGTTCCGATTTTTTGTGGTATAGAAATGTACGCGCAAAGGACCACCGTAATTAATCATTTTCCGAGTGATACAACCGGGAGCGGTAGTGATCTGGTGCCGACAAGAACAGCCGAACACCGAATCGTCATCAATTATTACGAGCCGGCAGATCAGCTGCACTTGGATCAATTTCAGGATCTCGTAAGTTCTTATCTCAATTTATATATCGATCGTTGCGCAGAACTAAAAGGCGGCGATGTCAAACTGAAGAATTCTAAAAAGGAAACCATTCGCGATCTGAATAATATTGTAAAGGGCGCATTGGATTTTTATGAATACGAGAAGCTAAAAGACTTTAAAGGATTCTCGAAAATGGTAGAGAATAAAATTGCGTCCATTGATGCTCTTGATTTTTCATCAACCGATTATACTGCAGGTGCTGCTGATGATGATTCGAAATTGCGCATGCAGAAATTTTATCTTCAGAAGGAACTCAGCGATTTGAAATTGCTGGTGAATATGGAGCTGGGAATTTTCGGCGAAGGTAACTTGTTGATTGTCTCTTCAAGTGATGAAACGGTAATAGATGATGCAGCAAAGCAGCGACTGATCAAAGAGTATACGAGTTACGATCCTAAGAAACCATTGGATCCAATCAAGGTGAAGTTGAGCGATGAATCAATGGCATTGATCAATTTCAAGGACACGACAATCATCGGGAAGGATTCTGCACAACAGAATGCAGCAACTACTGATAACGAATTTGCAGCACAGGTTTTGAAATTACTCGAAGTAAATAATTCGAAGCTCGACGGCATGCAGAAACAGATAGATGATCTGCGTAATGAGCAAATGAAAATGTGGCAACAACAGCAGAACGATAAAAATCTGACCATGCAAAAGCAGATCGATGACCTTCGTGAGATGGTGTTTGCCCTCGTGAAAATGAATAGCGGTAGTGATGTCGCGGATGGCGGACGCGCAAATTTACCACCCGCTAAAGGGGAAGGGACAGTGAGCAATCTTCCTCAATCAATGAACATTTATTTCGCCACCGGTTCATTTGCTTTGGATGCGGGATCAAAACTATCATTGAATGAAATCGTCGACATTCTTGCACGAAGTCCTTCGCTGAAATTGATCGTTACAGGCTATGCGGACAAATCAGGAGATACTGCACGCAATCTTCTTCTTTCACAAAAGCGTGCGAATGAAGTGAAGGTATTTTTAGCCGCAAGTGGTTTACCACAAGAGCGATTTATTACCAAGTATTTTGGTGACAGAGATTCTCGCACTGAAACATATAGCGACAGAAGAGTTTCCATCGAGTTCGTACGATGAAGGTGCACTTCGTATAACTGCGCAATGGAATGCGCTATTTGTTTCTGTCATTACTATTGCATCAATTCCTTGAAGTCATGAAGATAGTTTGCATCGGTAGAAATTATTCAGAACACGCAAAAGAGTTGGGCAATCAAGTCCCTGCCGAACCGGTTTTTTTCTGCAAGCCGGACTCCGCGATATTGCCGAAAGGCAATCCATTTTTTATTCCTGAATGGTGCAATGATCTACACTATGAAGTGGAGTTGGTCATCCGTATCAAACGCCTTGGTAAAAATATCCGCGAAGAATTTGCAAAGCGGTATTACGATGAGATTGGATTGGGCATTGATTTTACTGCGCGGGATATTCAGGAAGAGTTGAAGCAGAAAGGGCTTCCTTGGGAAAAGGCAAAAGGTTTTGACGGATCTGCTGTGATAAGTCAGGATTTTATTGCAACAAATGAATTCACGGATCTGAATGACATTTCTTTCACCATGAAAAAGAATGGAGAGCAAATACAAATCGGAAATAGTAGTGATATGATTTTTTCATTTGATAAAATCATCGCTCATATATCAAAATATATGACGCTCAAAATTGGAGATATGATTTTTACCGGAACGCCAGCCGGAGTTGGTCCTGTAGTGGCAAATGATAAACTCGAAGGATTTATCGGAGACCAGAAAATGTTTCAGGTGAAAATTAAATAGACTCCGGCGCTTTACTTTTTGGCAACGGGTATATCCACGTCTTCATTCATCACACGTGTCTGAGTTTGTATGGATTCTTTATGCAATAGCTCCAGATATCTCTCAATGAATTCGGATGAGAGTCCTAATTTTTCCGCAAGCATAGTGCGTGTTTCGATGATTTCCTTCCATCGTTCCACTTGTAAAATGGTGATGTTGTGTTCCTTCTTGTAATGGCCAAGTTCTTCGGTAATATTCATCCTGTCTTTAATAAGATGAATGATTTCCTCGTCCACTTTATCGATTCGCGAGCGAAGTGATTGTAATTCGTTCGTGAAGTGAACATCGTCAGTTGAGGCAACTCTGACATGAAGGTTATTGATGAGTTCGGAGAGTATATCCGGAGTGATTTGTTGTGCAGCATCACTCCATGCCTTGTCGGGATCGATATGGCTTTCAATCATCAAGCCTTCCATGCCGAGGTCGAGTGCTTTCTGAGCGACCTGTTGCAAAAGATCGCGTCGTCCACATATGTGACTTGGATCACAGAAAATGGCGAGCTCAGGAAATTGCGTTTTGAGAGCAATTGGAATTTCCCACATTGGTTTGTTGCGATAGATGCTTGCTCCGAAATGAGAAAACCCGCGATGCATGGCAACAATTTTAGTGATGCCACTGCGCGCAATTCGTTCAATTGCACCCATCCAAAGTTGCAGGTCGGGATTAACTGGATTCTTAACAATGATAGGAATATCCACACCTTTAAGTGCATCTGCTATTTCCTGGACAGAAAACGGATTGACCGTTGTCCTGGCACCGATCCAAAGTGCATCGAAACCAAACTTCAAACAGAGCTCGACATGTTCGGCAGTTGCCACTTCGGTGATAATCGGTAGACCGGTTTCTCGTTTCGCGTTAACCATCCATTCCAGACCGATTACACCGACGCCTTCGAATGAGTCGGGTCGGGTGCGTGGTTTCCATATTCCACCGCGCAGAAAATGTGGTTTGTGAGTGGCGGCGAGTTGCTTGGCTGTAGTGATCAATTGTAGTTCAGTTTCAACACTGCATGGACCACTGATGAGCAGAGGCTTTGAAGTAGAAGGCCACCAACGATGAACGCTTTGAATGTTTGACAGATGATGCTCCGGCATATTGAATTTTAGGAATAAAACACGAAATTAGTCATTGAAGTTCGCATTCGTTCTTAGCAGCGGTTAAGGCTACAGTTAAAAGTTGATCGCAATTCCATTCGCAGCATACGAACTGTGAAATTCGTATTCGATTTTTTTTGTTTCTAATAATTGAAAAGGCCGTCATGTTTGACGACCTCTTCGTACCGAAGGAGGGACTCGAACCCTCACGTTTTACAACATCCCGACTTGCAGTCGGGACGCGTCTATCAATTCTAAGGATCAGTGTATTTCTATCCAAGTTTCTTTGATTAGTTTCTCAATATAGATTCTTGATTTTTTCTTCTTCACAGATTTTTCGAATTGAAGAGCGAGTGAATTTGTTTCGAATGAACGCGACCATTTCAGCTCCCAGGGAATGCCTGTTGACGTAAATGTTGCATGCCCGAGATTGTGTTTTCTAATTCTGTTTTCCAGATCGGAACAAGAGCCTACATAAAATTTGTCGAGACTTTTGGAATAGAGGATATAGCAGAAATACATTGGAAAGAGGTTTCAGTAAAAGTAAATTGAAAAGGCCGTCAAGCTGACGACCTCTTCGTACCGAAGGAGGGACTCGAACCCTCACGTTTTACAACATCCCGACTTGCAGTCGGGACGCGTCTATCAATTCCTTTTCGTCTTGTCTTTTTGATTTTTAATTGAAAAGGCCGTCACTACTGACGACCTCTTCGTACCGAAGAAGGGACTCGAACCCTCACGCCTTGCAGCACACGCACCTGAAACGTGCACGTCTACCAATTCCGCCACTTCGGTAAAAAGTGATCTCATCAGCTTCGCGCCACAGAAGTTTTTTGATGGAGAACTTCACTCCAGATTTTATTTCCCTCACATCTTTCGGCATCCCGACTTGCAGTCGGGACACGTCTACCAATTCCGCCACTTCGGTAAAAAGTGATCTCATCAGCTCCGTGCCTCAGAAGTTTTTTTGAAGGAGAACTTCACTCCCTTAAAGTATGAATGATTTTTTGTCTGGAAAATTTGCATCCGGAATAATGTCCTTTACAAAATTCCTGATGCAAACCACATTGGTGCCCTGGACTGGACTCGAACCAGCACATCTTGCGAAATACGCCCCTCAAACGTACGTGTCTACCAATTTCACCACCAGGGCAAATTCAGTTTTGATGAAGAACAAACGAGGACAGTACTTGCTGTCCTCGAATTTCTTCTGCTTTTGTGATCCCGCTGGGATTCGAACCCAGGGCCCATACATTAAAAGTGTATTGCTCTACCAGCTGAGCTACGGAATCATCTCGCTTTCCTGAAAAGCGGGCGCAAATATACTCACTCAACTTTTCGTTGCAACTCTTGTTGAGAATTAATCGAAATTGTTTTGAGCAAGATCACGAATCCCTTGCCTATCAAGCCTTTTCAAGTCGTTTAAAAACTTGACTTTTATCAAAGAGCATTCGATAAGTAATGAGTTTGCGGTAAAGTGATGCGCCAAGATTTTCCGCAACGTGCATCATTTTCGGATTGAAATCTCCAATCCACGTCATGATTGTTTCATTATATCGATTCAGCGTAACTATGTTTTCCTCACTCCATTTGATCATCGCTCCTTCAACTCCTTTTCCATGATATTCTCTGCTGACACCAAATACAATTCCTACCATCGTATGTCTTTTCCCGAATTGTTTGTGATAGAGAAATTTGATGATGCCGAGCCAATTCAGATTTCCATTGACATGTTGCATAAACTCATTCACTTCAGGTAGATTGATGTAGAAGGCGATTGGTTTTTCATTGTGATAAACAAAAACCATGATATCAGGGTCCATAACCCTTTGCATAGTCCTTATGGCTTGCAATGCCTGAGCGGGATGCATTTCCTTGAATCCTGCAAGTCCCGCCCACGAGGCGTTGTAAATGGTAACGAAATCGAATGCAATTTCTTCAATTGATCGGCCACGGGCATTGGCGATGCGGTATCCGGGATCTTTCATTAGCTCATCGGTTTTCCGCACGAAAACTTCCTGTGCCGGAACATGAAGATCGCGCTTATAACAGAGTTGTTCGTAATATGTCTTGAATCCGAAGTCTTCGAAAAACTTCTTATAGTAAGGTGGATTGTAGTTCATCCGAAAACTGCTCATGTCAGTGAAATTCATGACCAGCAATCCCCAATAAGCCTCCTTTTCACCAAAATTAATAGGACCATCAACTGCTTGCATGCCTTCTGTTTTGAGCCAATTGACTGCAGTATCCAGCAATTGACTCGCAATATTGGCGTCGTCTATACATTCAAAAAAACCAATGCCACCGGTCTTCTGTGATTGGGCATCTGAATATTTTTTGGAATGAAAGGCGGCAATTCGTCCAATGGCGATGCCATCATTATTCGCAACTATCCATCGTGCTGCATTGCCGTCATTGAATAATTTGTTAGCCGCCGGATCGAAAATTCTTGCGACATCTTGTTTGATGTGTGGTATCCAGTTTGTGTCATTTTTATAGATGAGATCAGGCACACCTTCCCACTGTTTAAGATGCGTTGCGGTAATTACTTGGAGGATGGGCATATGCGATTTTGAAGGGCGCGAATTTATCAGGAAAGCAAATACTGATTAATTTCAATTTCAATACAACTTTTGAATGGATACATTTGTCAAGTCACATGAAAGTACATTTAACAGATATGAAAAAGATTAAACTAGTTATTATTCTAATGTTTATCAGTGTATTGGGAATCAATGCACAACGCCCGACAGCCAGTCAAAAGACGAGCGCTGCGTTTAACGCTAAGCAACTCTCATCCTTGAGTGATGAAGACCTTCGCTGGAAAAATTTCATCGCAGACAATATGTGTGTCATCAGCGAAATGCCGGAGGAAAAGACATCCGGACTGGCGACTATCGATTTGGGAAGTCAATCACAGTGCACTACAGAGAGCTTTAACCCGCTGCTTCTCAATATTCAGCCTCTGGCCGATTCTCATCAATATTTTAAGATTGCCGGAAGTTCGAACGCACTCTTCGTTTATTCGAAGGCGCGTTTGGAAATTATGTATCAACGCACCAATAAGAACAATAAGAAATAAGTAGAAATATGAAGAAGTTTAAACTTGCAAAATATTTGATGGCTTTATTGTTCAGCACTTCTTTGTTGGGCAGTATGGCGCAGGAAAACGCCATTGGCACTAACGTTACGGCTTGTGTCGGTTTCATTGTTGACAATGGTTTAAGTGCATCGGATTATTCACCCAGTCAGAATTTACAAAGTACAATTTGTCAGGACGGTTCAGATGAGAATCTGATAAGTCTCTATTTTGTTGTATTTGATTTGGGCAATGGCGACGAATTGACTATTTACGATGGCAACAGCACCAGCGCACCTTCATTGGGCACATTTACCGGAACAGAGATTCAAGGACTTGATATTACTTCAACGAATCCTGCAGGATGTCTTACGTTGGTGTTTGTTTCAAACGACGATGCAGAAGTTGGGAATTTTGGAGCCCAGATTTCATGCGCAACCCCATGTGCACGACCATATGCAATAATTACCTCTGATGAAACAGAAGAGAATCCAATAAGGATTTGTGTTGGTGAATCTGTTGATTTTAGCGGTGATTCATCAACTTTTGCTGAGGGAATGACATTAGCCTCTTTCACATGGAATTTTGATGATGGAACTACTAACAGCAGCAGTTGGCCTGTCGTTTCTCACTCTTTCAGTGAAGCCGGTGCGTACGTTATTCAATTGTCGCTTACTGATGATAATGAATGCAGCAATGGAAATCTTCCGGATAAGTTGGTTTATGTCTCAACCACTCCCGATTTTACTTTTGCTTCTGATGATTACACAGTATGCGTTGGACAAGAATATCATGTTGTAGGCAATGCAGCGCCTGTGTTATGGACCGATATGCCTACAGCCAACTTTGGAGGTGCACTATTTATTCCGGACGATCAAAGCGCTTGTTTTTCTGATACACTGACATTCGGTGGTTTTTCACCTGGAGCAACTATACAAAGTGAAGCGGATATTGTTAATTTTTTCATCAATTTCGAGCATTCTTTCATGGGTGATATCACCATCAAGTTTATTTGTCCAAATGGAAATTCGTTATTGGTGCATAACCAGGGAGGTGGCGGAACACTACTTGGCGAACCAATCGACATTGATTCGGATTTGAATCCCGGTATTGGATATGATTATTTCTGGTCGCCAACAGCAACCAATGGAACATGGTCAGCCAACGCCGGCGCAACTTTACCTTCAGGTACCTACCAAAGTGTTCAACCCTTTTCAAATTTGATTGGCTGCGCTTTGAACGGTGAATGGATTGTGGAAATATGTGATTTGTGGTCCTCTGACAACGGTTTCATCTTCGATTGGTCAGTACAATTTGCAGCGAATTTGTATCCGGATTTGATTTCATTCACACCGAGTATTGGTATTGGAGCCGATTCCAGCTTTATCTCAGGACCTTTTTTGGTGTCGATGAACGCAAGCGCAGATAGCGCAACATACGCTGCAACATCAGCAGGGAATTATACATATACCTACACCGCCATTGATGATTTCGGTTGTACTTACACAGATAATATCTCAGTATTAGCCTATGCAGGACCAATTCCACTCATTACCGGCAATGTGAATTATTGTGGAGAACAAACGCAAATTGGTGGGTCTGTGACCAATCCCGGACCAGGCATCACTTATATTTATTCATGGAGTCCGGCAAATTTTCTTGCAAATCCAAATATACCAAGCGCCCAAATTCTGGCCAATGCTTTCAACGAAACGCAGGAGTTTGTCTTCAGCGTATATCCTCAAGACGATCCGAATTGTATAGTTAGGGATACACTGTTGGCAATTGTTCCGCCTCATCCAGCTTTCGCTCCGCTTGATACAATTGAGCCTTGCGCAGGTGTGACTTATGATCTATTCGCACCTGGTGCGACGAGCTCTAACAATTATGTTTGGTACTACTCATCGAATGACACGTTGTACACCCAGTTGGAGACAAATAATAATGGTTCACATTCTGATGTATTGAGTGGATATTACTACGTGAATGTTTTTGAACCTGTGTGCAACTTCATGTCATCAACGCCTTATCGCGTAATCATTAAGCCATGTGCCATACTCATACCAAATGTATTTACACCGAATGGCATTGACGGAAATAATTTCTTTCAAATCAAGGGTATTGAAGATTTTCCAAACAGTACGCTTCAAGTATACAATCGTTGGGGTAATCTGCTTTATGAAAATAAGAACTATAGGAATAGCTGGTCTGCAGAAGATGTTCCTGACGGCACTTACTACTACATACTAGGGGTGAACGAAATAAAAGGAATGAAATATTATGATGGCCACGTGACCATCTTAAGAGACTGATAAGCACTTTAATAAAATTATTACGGCCTCACATTGAAGTGGGGCCGTTTTATTTGCACTCTATTTTAGTATTGAATGGATCCAATAGAGGAATTAGGAAAACTTGCGCGTGTACTACGCATCGAACAATCAGAGGATTATGCAATTCACAATGAATGGCTGAAGAAATCAAACATTGGTGAGCGCAAGCGAAATGGCATCACATGGTTTCCTCTAAAAATTGTTGAGACAGGTTTTGGCTTGGGTGCATATCCATTCATTGTTGTCGAGCGAAATCCCGGAGATAAGCTCGATCATAAATTTCAAAGTGCAGCGCCGGTCAGTATGTTCACGGCTGCAGAGGGAAACGACAATGCTTCAGTGAATGGTACTATCGGATATGTGGATGATCAGCGAATGAAGATCAGTTTTTTTCTGGATGAACTACCCGATTGGATTGACGAAGGAAGATTGGGCGTCAATTTGCTTTTTGATACACGTACTTACGATGAAATGTTCAAAGCACTGAACTTGGTTATCAATGTTGAAAAGGGCAGGTTGAAAGAATTACGCGATATTCTTCTCGGTGCGAAAACCCCGACTTTTCACAAGCAGAATTTACGCAGTTCTGTACTATTGAATGCATCGCAGAATGAAGCGTTGCAATCCATCATTGAAGCCGAAGATTTCGCCATAGTTCATGGTCCTCCGGGAACAGGAAAAACAACAACGCTGGTGGAGTCGATTGCAGAAATAGCAAAGGATCAAAAGCAGGTGTTGGTGTGCGCTCCGAGTAATGCAGCCACCGATCATTTAGCTCGAAGTCTTGCCAATAAGGGATTACGCGTGGTACGAATTGGTAACCTCGCCAAGGTGGAAACGGATAATTCGGCATTGACGTTAGACGCGCTTTTACAAAAGGAAAAAGATTTCAAACAGATTCGCGAATTGAAAAAACGCGCTGTGGAATTGAGAAAGATGGGAGGGAAGTACAAGAGAAGTTTTGGAAGAGAGGAAGCAGAGCAACGCAAATTGATTTTCAGCGAAGCGAAAAATATCCATCGTGAAGCGCGTGAACTGGAAAATTATCTCGTGCAGAAAATTTTGGATGAAGCAAATGTGATTGCTTGCACTTTGATTGGCTCAACTTCGGATTATCTAAAAGACAGAAGATTTGCAACAGTAGTAATAGACGAAGCTGGACAAGGGATTGAGCCGGCGTGCTGGGTGCCAATACTTCGTGCAGAGAAAGTAGTGATGGCCGGTGATCCATTCCAGTTACCACCAACAGTTAAGAGTCAGGATGCCGATCGACAAGGATTGAGCGTGACGTTGTTGGAAAAGACAATTAAAAGACACGACCGTATCAATCTTTTGAGGACGCAATACCGAATGAACGATCAGATCATGTCGTTTTCCAATTTGAAATTCTATGATAATAAATTAGAAGCCCATGAAACAGTAAGGGATTGGCACATTCCATTTTCACCTCAGGTATTAGAGTTTGTGGATACTGCCGGCTGCAGCTATGAAGAACAAGCAGGTGATGAAGGCGCATCTCGATGCAATCCGGAAGAAGTACAATTGATTCGAAAACACTTCGATCACATGTTTGAAGGAAATGAGCACAAATATTCCGTTGGTATCATTTCACCTTATCGTGCGCAAGTGGAATTGTTGCAAAATGAATTCGCACCTGAGAATTTCGTTACAGTAAACACCGTCGACAGTTTTCAAGGGCAAGAGCGTGATATCATTTACATCAGCATGGTGCGTAGCAATGACAAGAACGAGATTGGCTTTCTGAAAGATTATCGCCGCATGAATGTTGCAATGACACGCGCAAAGAAAAAACTTGTAATTGTCGGTGATAGCGCAACTTTGGGCAACGATCGATTCTACTCAGATTTTCTGACTTTCGCAGAATCAATCAACGCTTATCGCACCGCCTGGGAATTCATGTATTGAAATTTCAATGCACGGAGTTTCTTTTCTCAAGCATAGGCACGAACGAGAAATTGCCGTGGAGTTCTGATTTGAATGTGCCGTCTTCCAGTTCTTGAATCACCATCATTTGTTGTACTTCACCTTCACCGAAAGGCATCACCAGTAATCCGCCTGGTTTCATCTGCAAAAGCAATTGCTCAGGAACGCGAGGTATTGCGCAAGTAATAATCACACGATCAAAAGGTGCGAAAGCCGGAAGTCCTTTGTAACCATCGCCGTAAACCAATTGAGGACGATATCCCATCTTCGTCAAAAGATGTTTAGAATTATCATGGAGCAATTTGTGGCGTTCTATGGAATACACTTTAGCGCCTAGCTCACAAAGAACCGCAGTTTGAAATCCGCTGCCTGTGCCAATCTCCAGAACTTTCATTCCAGGCTCTACCTGCAAAAGCTGCGATTGTGTTGCTACGGTATAGGGATGCGAAATCGTTTGGCCTGCACCAATTTGAAAAGCTTTGTTCTCGTATGCAAATTCCAGAAATGCGCTGGAAAGGAAATGATGTCGCGGCACATTGTTAATCGCGTCTAGCACACGCTGGTCAGAAATTCCCATGCGTTTTATTTCATCTACCAGTTTATTTCTGAGGCCTTTGTGTTTGTAAGAATCTGTAAGCATAATGCTCAAATCTAGAAATGTGCTTCATACTCCCTTCGATGTTGAAAATTAATAATGAACGATGCATTGTAGACTGTAGTTCTTTAAACTTTTGTAGCATGAGTCAACCATTGAAAATTGGTGTTTTGGGGGCAGGTCATTTGGGCAAAATTCACATGAAGTGCATTCGTGAATTGCCTGAGGTATATGAACTTGTTGGATTTTTCGATCCCAATATCAGCAACGCAAAATCTGCTGCCGACCAGTTTGGACTCATGCCATTTCACAGCATGGAATCGCTGCTCGAAGCAGTTGAGGTGGTGGATATCGTCACTCCAACGACTCAGCATTTTGAGTGCGCAGTTGCGTCGATAAAAAAATTGAAGCACGTTTTCATTGAAAAGCCGGTTACGACATCTATAGATGAAGCGCGGATATTGATCAAGCTTGCGAAGGAAGCCGGAATCAAAGCGCAAGTAGGTCACGTGGAAAGATTCAATCCCGCATTTGTGTCTGCAAAAGAATACCTGCATCAACCAAAATTTATTGAAACACATCGATTGGCGCAGTTTAATCCGCGCGGTACTGATGTTTCAGTGGTGCTTGATTTGATGATTCACGACATTGACATCATTCTCTCCGTGACAAAAGCCAATGCCCGACGCATTTCGGCGAGTGGCGTTTCTGTTTTGAGTGATACTCCGGATATCGCAAATGCGCGTATAGAACTTGACAATGGTTGTGTTGCGAATCTCACAGCCAGTCGTATATCGTTGAAGGCCATGCGCAAATCGCGCTTCTTTCAGAAAGACGCCTATATCGCCGTGGATTTTTTGAAGAAGGAATCCGAAATAGTGCGAATGAAGGAAGTGATCGGCGAACCTGATCCATTTTCGGTGACCATAGATCTCGGCCCTGGCAAAGGAATGAAAGAGATTATTTTCGACAAGCCCGACATCCCTGAAACCAATGCGATTCGTGATGAATTGGCATCGCTCGCCACTTGCATAAACGAAGATAAATTCCCTGTGGTAAGTCTTGAGGACGGCACACGTGCTTTGGATGTAGCTCTTCAGGTGCTTGAAAAAATGAGTCAACACGTTTTGCTTCAGGAAGACGATGAATGAGTCGAGCTCTCAACTCAAACATTTTACACGTGAATTTTTTGTTAGACCATTCAGTATCAATCTCGATGGACTTGAAGAAATCATTCCATGTAAAATCATTTCATTCAAAAATTCAGGTATGAACAATAATCCAATGTTTGTGCGTTAAACGAACATGCCCGACCGGGGCTTTGATTACCTTCGCCAACCTATATTTTTTTGACCTTATCAGCTGATTTTATGAAGCTACTCTTGTTTTCTGTTGCTCTGTTGATTCTTACCGGTTGTAATATTTTGAATCCTAAAGAACAGGATCCTTCTTTCGTATTTATTGACTCTTATTCTTTTCAGCCACTTTCTAATCAAGGATCATCGAGTACGGCCATTACTGAATTATGGAATTATGCGAATGATGATATCCAGGGCGTTTTTGATTTGCCTTCACAAGTTCCTGTATTGCGAACCGGAAGAAATAAGTATTCTGTTTATGCGGGGATTAAGAACAACGGCATAGGTTCAACACGTATTCGTTATCCGTTTTATACTGTATACGATACAATTCTTGATCTACAACCGCTTCAATCTTATCGCATTTCACCTGTGTTTCGGTATCATTCGGCAGCGCAAGTGGATGCCAGCAGAGATTTTGAAGGAGGTAATTTTTTTCAGTCCGGACCAAATAACGGCGCTACTATAGAAGTGATCAATAATCCGGCGTTGGCCGTGGATGGCGCAAGGTTTGGTAAGACCACACTTACTCCACCATTGAATTACATGAATTTTATTGATGACACCAATATCATCATGCAGGCCGGTAATACAATTTTTCTGGAAATGAACTACAGTTGCAATAACACGTTTATCGTGGGTATGTTCACAATTGAAAATGGCGATACACGCAAAAATCCGGTTATCTATCTCACTCCGACCACAACAGATAATGGTGAAACTCCGACATGGAAAAAGATTTACATTGATCTGGGTGTTGTAGCAGGCGAGAATCCCAACGCCAATTATCATCGACTTTATATAGAGTGCATATCAAATGAAACAAGTTCACCGGTAGTGTTTCTGGACAATATCAAAATAGTAAACTGGTGAATTTCTGATTGAGAATTTTGAATAGTTCAAGACAAATAGCAAAGTACGTAACTGCAGATTTTCTTGCAGCCGCAGGTGCGTGGACCATTCTCTACATGTTCAGAAAGAAATATCTCGAACCCGCGCGATTTGGCGATAATGTGCGGATGGAATTTGATACCAATTATATCCTTGGATTATTGCTGATTCCGTTGTTCTGGATTGGGCTGTATTACATAAGTGGACATTACTCGCGCATATTCAGAAGACATAGATTAAAGGAATTCGGACAAATTACGATCACCTCGTTGGTAGGGGTATTGATCATATTTTTTGTATTGCTCTTGGATGATCAGATAAAGCATTACAGAAATTACTACGAATCGCTGCTTGTTCTTTTTTGTTCACACTTTACCCTTACGCTGATTGAACGGTTCATACTTACTTCAAGAACGGTATCTCTTGTTCATAGTGGAAAAATTGGATTCAAAACCATCATTGTTGGTGGTAATGCGCAAGCGTTGAGCATGTACGAGGAGATAGCATCAATGAGAACATCGCCCGGTTATAAGTTTGAAGGATTTGTTAGGGTGAATGGACAAGACGATCTTTTGACGAAGCACATACCACTGCTTGGTAAGTATCATGAATTACCAAAATTGATAAGGGAAAGAAAAGTAGAAGAGGTGATCATCGCTGTGGAGAGCGGAGATCATAAGGACCTAGAGAGTATTCTTTCACTCCTTGAAGAAACTGAAGTTAACGTAAACATTATACCGGATATGTACGACATACTTAGTGGATCGGTGAAGATGAACAGCATATATGGTGTTCCTCTGATTAGGGTGAATCATGAGATTATGCCCACATGGCAATTCTCGGTCAAGAGGATGATTGATGTTGCCGTTTCATTCATCGCTTTGTTGATCCTTTCGCCGGCTCTCATCATCATTTCTTTGGCCATAGCATTTACATCTTCCGGAGGAGTATTTTTTACTCAGATGCGGATTGGAAAATTCGGCAAGCCGTTTAGAATTTATAAATTCAGAACGATGGTGCATGATGCGGAGAAAGATGGGCCACAGCTCAGTTCGACACATGATGAGCGTGTCACAGGTGTTGGCAGATTATTGCGCAAAACGCGTATGGATGAATTGCCTCAATTTTTCAATGTGCTGAAAGGAGATATGTCATTGGTTGGCCCAAGACCAGAAAGAAAATATTTCATAGATCTCATCAAAAGTCGCGCGCCGCACTATAGCCATCTTCATCGCGTCCGTCCAGGAATTACATCCTGGGGTCAAGTGAAATTTGGTTATGCAGAGAATGTCGATCAGATGGTACAGCGACTCAAATACGATATTCTTTACATCGAGAATATGTCACTCGCTATGGATTTTAAAATCCTATTTTACACCATAGCCATCGTGTTGAAAGGTTCCGGTAAATAAATTTAAGCGTTGATCAAATAAGCGATCGCAATGTTTTCATGTTATCGGCCATCATCCCGTCTTGTTCCATAAAGGGAACCAACGTCCTCACTTTTTTATGAAAGGTTTCTACTGCATTGGAACTTCGTAGCGGCCTTCTGAAATCAAGTGCCTGTGCTGACGTAAAAATTTCTATCGCCATAATGCTGCGCAGGTTTTCTACTACACGAAAACATTTCGTAGCCGCATTTGCTCCCATGCTCACGTGGTCTTCTTGGCCATTGCTGCTATCGATTGTATCAATGCTCGCGGGAGTACATAGTTGTTTGTTTTGTGAAACAATACTCGCTGCGGTGTATTGAGGAATCATAAATCCACTATTTAATCCCGGTGATTTTGATAAGTATGGAGGCAAACCTCGCTGACCACTTATCAATTTGTATGTTCTTCTTTCGGAAATGCTTCCCAGTTCAGCCAATGCAATTGCAAGAAAATCGAGAGCCAACGCGAGCGGTTGTCCATGAAAATTTCCACCAGAAATTACTTTGTCTTCGTCGGGAATGATCACAGGATTGTCTGTCACAGAATTGATTTCAATCGAAACAATGTCGTAGACATATTTGATGACATCCATGCTTGCTCCATGCACTTGCGGCATGCAACGAAAACTATATGGATCCTGCACATGTTCTTTTTTTCTCGAAATGATTTCACTTCCATCCAGATTGAGACGCATCATGCCTGCAAATTTTCTTTGTCCAACATGCGGACGAGTTGCATGAATTGCATCGTCAAAAGGTTCTGCTCTTCCATCAAAAGCATCCAATGACATCGCGCCAATCAATGCTGCTTTTTCATTGATCTTATTTGCGTTCACTACACACCAAGTCGCATAAGCACTCATAAACTGCGTTCCATTGATCAGCGCCAATCCTTCTTTACTTTTTAGGTTCAATGGAGACAGATTGCATTTTGCCAACGCATCTGAAGACTTCATTTTCACTCCTTCAAAATAAACTTCGCCTTCTCCAATCAATGGTAAACTGAGATGAGCCAATGGAGCGAGATCACCACTCGCACCAAGTGATCCTTGCTGATAAACTACAGGAGTAATTTTCAAATTGAAAAAATCGATAAGTCGCTGCACTGTCTCAAGCTGAACGCCACTATTGCCATAACTAAGTCCTCGGATTTTGAGCAATAACATCAAACGGACAATATCCTGTGGCACTTCTTCGCCGGCACCACATGCATGCGAAAGCAGCAAATTGCTTTGTAGAGTGCTTAGATCTTTGTTGTCGATCACGGTATTGCACAAAGAACCAAAACCTGTATTCACACCATAGATCGGCGAATCATGTCCTGCAGTTTTTTTGTCGAGGAAATCGCGACTTTTCTGAATAAGCGCAATCGCGTCGGATGCGAGTTGCAAAGTTATACCGGAGTTTAAGTCACGAATAAAATCTTCAGGACTTACTGGTTTTGAAATATCAATGGATGGATGATTCACAGTTATCTGTATTGAATGGACGCGCAAGTTATAACAAGGCCTAATGAAATATTGAAGTCAATAGAGAAGAGATAAAACTGCTCTTAGTACTTGATTTCATTGAAATTCGAGTCTTACCGTCCAAGCGAATAATCAACCATTGGTCAGCCGTGAGTATTTTACAGTTGAGCTTCTACTAAATTCGCATCCCGTAAAATTCCGGAGCAATGAAACTATTCAAATCTTTTTTACTGACAGCCTTGCTATCAATGCCGGTCGTTGGGTTTTCTCAGAAAATCAATTTCGTAGAATATGATATGAAGAATGGTCTGCATGTCATCCTTCACGAAGATCATAGCACTCCCATTGTGGCTGTCACAGTGATGTATCATGTTGGATCAAAAAATGAAACCGCTGGTCGCTCCGGTATGGCGCATTTTTTCGAGCATTTGCTGTTCGAGGGATCTGACAATATCGGTAGAGGGCAGTATGCAAAATATGTTGAGAATGCCGGTGGTGGTTTGAATGCCAATACATCGCAGGATCGCACGTTTTACTATGACCTTCTACCAAGCAATCAACTGGAACTTGGCTTATGGTTGGAGAGTGAGCGCATGATGCATGCTAAAGTTGAAATTGCAGGAATCGAAACACAGCGTGAAGTCGTGAAAGAGGAAAAAAGACAACGTATCGATAATCAGCCTTATGGAACATTGTTTCTGGAGGCGCTTGGACATGCATTCAAAGTGCATCCTTACAACTGGCCTCCAATCGGCAGTATGGAAGATTTGAATGCCGCGAAGGAAGAAGACTTTAAAAAATTCTACAATACTTTTTATGTGCCAAACAATGCTGTGCTTAGCATAGCGGGCGATATAACTGCAGAGCAAACCAAGAAGCTGGTTGAGAAATATTTCGGAGGCATACCAAAGGGAACAATTGCAATTCCACGTCCTACGCAGGTAGAACCGTTGAATCCGGGTGAAGTGAGGGATACAGTTTGGGTAAAAGATAAATTGCCATTGATCCTGCAAGCATTCCATATTCCGGCGCAGGGAACGAAAGAATACTACGCTGTTGACATGTTGAACAAATTGCTTTCCGATGGAGAGAGTTCAAGGCTGAACAGTGCTTTGGTTGATGAGAAAGAGTTGGCTTTGTTTTGCAGTGCCTTCACTTATAATACAGAGCATCCGGGACTAACACTTGCATTCGGATTAGCCAATATGGGTGTTGATCCTATGCAAGTTGAGCTTGGTATGAATGTGGAATTCGATCGCGCGAAAAACGAATTGATTACAGATAGAGAATTTCAAAAATTGCGCAATCAGGTAGAAAATGATTTTGTAAATAGCAATTCATCTGTTGCAGGAATTGCCGAAAGTCTTGCAAACTATCATATGTATTTCGGAGATGCCGGACTTATCAATAAGGAAATTGAACGATACATGGCAGTTACAAAGGAAGATTTGAAGAATGCTGCTGCGAAATTTTATACCAAGGAAAACCGCGTAGTGCTTTATTTCCTCAATGATCCGAAACTTTCGAATTGAGAAAAGGCCTTCAATTATTAAATCACATTATTTCATTTCAAGAAGCATAGAACCATGAAAAAGTTCATCACCATATCAATATTATTTGCATCAATTGTCTTCGCTGGTTGTAAATCAGGGAGCAAAGTTGATCGCACTCACGCACCGGCTGCAGGTCCGGCACCGAAGATTCAAATTGGTAATTATCAGGTAGCAACGCTTGACAACGGCCTAAAACTGATCGTTGTAGAAAATCATAAGCTACCGCGTATCTCTTATAACATTCGTCTCGACGTAGGCCCCGTTCTTGAAGGTGACAAAGCAGGATATGTTAGCATGGCCGGAGATCTTCTTGGTACAGGTACAAGTTCAAGAACGAAGGCACAGATAGATGAAGCTGTAGATTATCTGGGAGCATCATTGAATACATCTGCAACATCCGTTTCAGGAAATTGCTTGAAGAAACATGGTGATGAATTCCTTGCACTGATGTCGGATGTTTTATTGCATCCGGCGTTCGCTCAAGAAGAATTGGATAAGATGAAAAAGAAAGTGTTGTCAAGTCTGGTGAATGAAAAAACATCAGCCAATTCGCTTTCAGAAAAGATTGGAGCTGTAATGAGCTATGGCAGAAACCATCCTTATGGCGAGCAGATGACAGAGGAGACTGTTGGAAAAATAACACGCGATGATCTTGTCAATTACTATAGCACATATTTCAAACCCAATGTAGCTTACATGATTGTTGTTGGTGACATCACTTTCGTGCAAGCGAAGGCGGAGGCCGATAAATATTTCAGCACCTGGAATAAGAGTGACGTGAAGAAAACGGAATATCAGAAACCAACTTTTCCGGTTTCAAATCGCGTTGTTTTCGTTCCACTACCTGGAGCGGTGCAAAGTGTAATAGATGTTACTTATCCTGTGGATATCCGCCCGGGAACAATGGACGCAATTACTGCCAGTGTATTGAACAATGTTCTTGGTGGTGGTGGATTTCAAACACGACTCATGCAAAATTTGCGAGAGGGAAAGGCCTATACTTATGGCGCATATTCAGACATTTCTCCTGATGATGTAATTGGAAAATTCAGTGCGGGAGCTAGCGTTAGAAATGCAGTTACCGATAGCGCTGTGAAAGAAATTCTTTTCGAAATGGATAGACTGGTTACGGAATTGATACCTGATTCTACTCTCCAACTTGTAAAGAATATCATGACAGGAAATTTTGCACGCTCGCTGGAAAGACCGCAGACAGTCGCAAATTTTGCATTGAATATTCAGAAGTACAATCTTCCTGCGGACTATTATGAGACGTATCTGCAAAAGATGAATGCAGTAACTTCAGCTGATTTGCAAGCAATGGCACGCAGAGTCATCAAGCCTAAGAACGCGTATATCACTGTAGTTGGTAACAAAGAGGAAGCCGACAAACTTGCCCAGTTTGCAGGCAACGGGAAGGTTGAATTGATGAATGCTGATGGGACTGAATTTTCTGAGCTGAAATCGGTGCCAGAAGGCGTTACAGTTCAAACGGTTTTGAATGGTTATGTCGCAGCAAGAGGTGGAAAAGATGCTCTTTCAAAAGTGAAGTCATTTGAACAGATTGGCACAATGTCCTTGAGTGGCATGTCGTTGAGTCTCAATATAAAAATGAAGGATGCAAACAAATTCAGAATGGCTGTCAGCATGGGGGGCACGGAAATGATGCTGCAAGTGATGAATAATGACAAAGGATTTATGTCGCAGATGGGACAAAAAGAACCAATCGATGAATCAATGAGAGAAGATTTGCTTCTTGAAGCAGATATGCTGGCGGTGTTGAATTATGCAAAGTATGGCGTCACAGCCACATTGAAAGGCATTGACACTGTAGATAAGCAAGATGCATATGTTGTGGAAGTGAAAAAGAAAAACGGAGATGTAGTTACCGATTTTTACAATGTTGCGTCAGGTTTGAAAGTGAAAAGTCAAACAACAGATTCAGAGTCGGGCTCATTGTCAGAGACAAGCTATACCGAGTATGTGGCCTCCTCAGGTATTATGTATGCGAGCAAACTTTTGCAATCTGCCGAAGGCCAGCAAATCACATTTGCTATTTCTGAAATGAAGATCAATCCAAAATTGGACGACAAAGATTTTGCTGTTGAATAATATTTTTTGAACTCAATACATTTCTATAGTGCTTTGCGGGATGTCATTTGACATCCCGTTTTTTTTTATGATGAGATATATTTTCACCCTTTTGATATTGACGATTGCATTCTCTGCATTGTCACGCGATACCACAACTGTGGATATTGAACACGCCAAGAATTTCGGATTCATACTCGGCACGAGTTATAGTAACATGCGATTCGAATCCAAATCTTATTTATTGGACAGCATTGGAACTTCCGGTAAAAGCAATATTCGCAATAGCGTTGGGTTGAGTGCCGGATTTTTTTACTATTTCAGATTGAATCAATGGATAATGTTAAGACCGGGTGTTGAAGGAAATATCCTCCCGGTAAAAATTGAATACGATACAGAGATCAACCATCGCACTCAGTCCCGAGTATTTCCGCTTGCCATAGAATCGCCTATGAGTATCATTATTTCTAAAGAGGATAATCCGGGATTGAAAGAAAAGCGTCGATTACCGGATTTCAATTTCAGCGTTCGGCCTGTATTCGCAATTGCTGCACTTGCTGATGTAAGACCTACCTTAAAGACTTTCAATTTAAATTTTGACGTTGGTATTGGCTTTCCCATAACACTGAATAAAATCACCATGAGAGCGGAATTATTCTATTCGCAAGGCATCTACAATCTCATTGGCAAGGATGATGCAGATTTTAAAACGAATACAATCTCTTATGTTGGAAGAAGTTACACAGGTTTAAGGTTGTATTTTAATTGATGAAAACGGTTGTTTAGAAGTTCTTGAGATGTGCATAAACGAGATGCACCGGCAAACCCATCACATTGAAATAAGATCCTTCCAGTTTTTGAATGCCCACTAGTCCAATCCAGTCCTGAGCGCCGTATGCACCGGCCTTGTCCAAAGGTTTATACTCATCCACATAATGGGCAATTTCTGATGCCGTCATCGAGGTGAAAGTCACTTTAGTATTATCGTAGAAAAGTAGATTTTTCTCCTTCGTTCGTATGCATACCCCGGTATACACGTGATGCTCATTGCCGGATAATTCTGTTATCATCGCGATGGCTTCATCTCTCGATGACGGTTTATTCAATACATGATCGTTGATCCAAACCACCGTGTCTGCAGTGATGACAATCTGATCTGAAGCGAGGTCATGGTTAAATGCATCAGCCTTCGCGCTTGCTACATGCAAAGCAATTTGCTCTGCTTTCAAATCAGCAGGAAATGACTCATCTGTTTCGCGAACGATTACTTCAAAATCCAATTCCAGACCTTTCAACAATTCGCGTCTGCGCGGACTTCCCGAAGCAAGTGTGATTCTTTTTCCTGATAAATTCCTGAGCATCATCATAGGGCCAATGTCAGGTTTTTCAAGTGGTAAATGATCACCGGCAGACTAATAATTTCCTTCAAATTGTCCACAACATATCCTCGACTGCTTCTTGAAGCGAGTGAGCAGATTAATTTCGCCCCATGCATCAAACCATCCTGATCCTCGACTTTGGCTCGCAGGTGACGCAATTAATCGCTCGCAGAATCAGAGAGCTCAATGTGTATTGCGAAATTTATCCATGGAACAAAGTGCCTGAAATTTCATCCGATGTTCGCGGTGTCATTTTCTCCGGTAGTCCTTTTTCTGTACATCAACCTGATGCGCCAATTCCTGATGTTACAAAGTACATCGGCAGTTGGCCTGTGCTAGGAATTTGTTATGGTGCACAATTGATTTCGCACCTTCGAGGTGGTGAAGTCATCCGTTCGACTCACAGAGAATACGGAAGAGCAGAACTCAATAATATTGATGCTTCGTCGCGATTAATGAAAGGTATTTCGAAAGATTCGCAGGTATGGATGTCTCATGGTGACACAATTCTGCATCCACCCAAAGGATCAAAAATTATTTGCAGTACATCGGATGTAAAATGTGCCGGATTTGAATCGTCGGAAGATGAGATGTTCGGTTTGCAGTTTCATCCGGAAGTTTATCACACATCAGAGGGCGCAACAATGCTTCAAAACTTTGTAGATGATATTTGCGGATGCGCCGGCGATTGGACGCCGCATTCTTTTATAGAAGAGACTATTTCCAATTTAAAGAACGAATTGCAGACGGATACTGTTATCATGGGATTGAGTGGCGGAGTTGATTCCACAGTAGCTGCAATGCTCATCCATCGCGCTATTGGCGACAAACTCCATTGCATTTTTGTTGACAACGGTCTCTTGCGAAAAAACGAATTCGAGCAAGTACTCGAAGGGTATAAAGGACTTGGCCTGAATGTGAAAGGTGTGAAAGCCGGTCCAAGATTTCTTGATGCATTGCTTCATCTCACCGATCCTGAAGCCAAGCGCAAAGCCATTGGCAGAGTGTTCATAGAAGTATTCGACGAGGAGTCAAAACGTGACAAGGACGCAAAGTGGCTCGGACAAGGAACCATCTATCCGGATGTAATTGAATCTGCATCCGTTGGTGGCGGGCCTTCACAAACTATCAAGAGTCATCACAATGTTGGCGGATTGCCGGATTACATGAACCTAAAAGTAATTGAGCCATTGCGTTTGTTGTTCAAAGATGAAGTGAGAAGAGTCGGCAAAGCATTGGAGATTTCTGGAGAAATTCTTGGACGACATCCTTTTCCCGGGCCAGGTCTCGGTATCCGAATTTTGGGTGATGTCACAGAGGACAAAGTGAAATTATTGCAAGAAGCGGATGAAATCTGGACCCGTAGTTTGAAGGAAAATGGTCTTTATGACGAAGTCTGGCAGGCAGGAGCAATACTTCTTCCAATTCAAAGTGTAGGTGTGATGGGCGATGAAAGAACGTATGAAAAGACCATCGCGCTGAGAGCTGTAAGCAGCACAGACGGCATGACAGCCGATTGGAGCAGGTTGCCGCACGACTTTCTCGCGAAGGTTTCCAATGATATTATCAATAAAGTAAAAGGAGTAAACCGGGTCGTTTATGATATAAGCTCGAAGCCGCCCGCGACTATTGAGTGGGAATAATTTCGAATTAACCATTGCCATTTTCGAATGACAAATCTCATTCAAGATGATTCCATCAATTACATTTGTCGGTGGCATTGTTTTTAGAAGAATATTCATATGCATTTCAAGTTGAAGAAAGAAAAATCTTATTTCCTGGTATATCTGATTGTCATCCTTGGGATGATTGTATTCAATACTGTTGATTGTGTCGCTCAGGTTTCAACGCGTGTTGAAGAGGTGAGTGGTGTCGCATACTACATGCATGATGTGGCTAAAGGCCAGACGTTGTATTCGCTATCTAAACTCTATCAATGTGATATCAATGACATCACAGCCGCCAATCCAGGTTCCGACAATGGTCTCAAATTGGGATCCGTTGTGCGCATTCCGGTGAAAAAATCTAATGTGAAAGGTCATTCGGTGACTACAGATAGCGGTCGTAAATTTCTCATGCATGAGGTAAAGAAGAAGGAAACGATGTTTTCAATCGCCAATCAATACAACATTGATATCAATGATTTGATAGCAGCCAATCCGGGTTCTGATCAAGGAGTGAAAAAGGGACAAGTCTTGAAGATTCCCATTAAGATGGAAAAGCCGAAAGAAGTCCCAATGGATCGGCAACAGCACACAGTGAAGCAAGGTGAGACTCTGTATGGAATTGCAAAGCAATACAACGTGAGCGTTGAAGACCTTCAAAGTGCGAACGATGGATTGAAAAGTGGTTTACTTGCCGGTGAGGTGATTCTCATCCCTGTCAATATTGGTCCGGCTGTTCCGGAGACAAACCCAAGGTCTTCTTCTATTCGACCATTGACTATCAAAGGCCCGGTGCATGAAGAAAATTACGACATCGCTTTGATGTTGCCTTTTTATACCAACTATAACGATACAATGGAGTCGCGTGAGAATATGATGCGCGATGTTGCATTGCAGTTGTATCGTGGAATTTTGATGGCAGTGGATTCGCTTCAAGCGGAAGGACTCAGAGCAACATTGTATGTTTACGATGTGCTCGACAGTAAGAGCATGGTGACAGAGGTGCTTGCCAAACCGGAAATGAAGAGCATGGATCTCGTGATTGGTCCAATTTTCAGAGAAACACTGACTGAAGTTTGTTTATGGGGTGCAACTGCAGGTGTGCACGTTGTAAGTCCGGTACAACAACCCAACAAGATTTTGTTGAGTTCCCCAAATATGAGCAAAGCCGTGCCTGCAACCGCCACTCAATGGATAAGTGTTGCCCGACATGTATTCAGTAAAAATCCCAAAGCAAATATTATTATCATCGATTCAAAGAATATTGACGACAGAAGATCCATTGATGCTTTCAAAGAGGAATGGCTGAAACTTTCCGGTGATAGCATTAAGAATATTGTTGTTGCGACAGACGCGGCTTCATTCAGCGTAAAGGAAAAGTACTCTGCCGGCAAAAAGAATATTGTCATCGCACCGACAAGCGATAAAAAAGTGATAGGAACGCTGTTCCGTGTTTTGGGCGACGGAGACATCGAAGTTTATGGCAACGAGAATTGGGACGACATGGATGCGATCAATGTGTCCAATCGAAATAAGTATCACGTCCACTATCCACTAACAACATACGTCGATTACAATAATCCGCAAGTACAACGTTGGATCGACAGTTACAGAAAATCATTCAAATCTGAGCCAGGGAAGTATGCGTTCGTTGGATATGATGTGATGAAATATTACGGCGCAGGTTTGAAGCAATTCGGTCGGGCATTTCCAAATCATTTTGGTGAGATCAAAACGGGGCTTTATGCGAATGGTTTTGATTACTTCAAAACTTCAAATGAAAGTGGATTTGAAAACCAGTACGTCATCATCATTGGAACTTCTGAGTTCGAGTTGAAAAGAGAAAACTGATGTCAATAAACCCAATGATATTGATCCTTCCGAATTCTTGGACTGAATTGCATTGATGCAATTCTTTTGCATCAGATCAGAATAATTTTAGCAAGACAACAAAAATTGAGGAGCGCGTAATGACACGACATGATGTTTCCACTTCATTCAAAAAACTTCAAGATCTGATATGCGATGGTTTAGCGAAAGTTGATGGAAAATCAACTTTTACAGAAGATGCCTGGCAACATGCAAGTGGAGGAGGAGGTCGTAGTCGTGTCATTGTCAATGGAAACGTGTTTGAAAAAGGTGGTGTCAATTTTTCTGCTGTTGAAGGTGAGCTTCCCATTTTTATGAAAGACAAAGTTGCAGCTGATGCAACAACTTTTTTTGCAACGGGTGTCAGCATCGTTTTACATCCGGACTCACCATTGGTTCCAATTATTCACATGAATATCCGCTACTTCGAAACCGATGCCGGTGATGCATGGTTTGGTGGTGGAATTGATCTTACGCCGATTTATGTTAACGAAGAGCAAGCGAGATTTTTTCATACAACACTGAAAAATACGTGTAATGAACACGGTATGAGTTACGCTCGATTTAAGCAGTGGGCTGACGATTATTTTTTCATCAAACACAGAAATGAGACGCGTGGCATCGGTGGAATTTTTTTCGATTACTTGCGAGCCAATGAAGAGTTTTCGATTGATCAGATCTTCGGATTCGTGCAAGCAGTTGGTCATACTTTTCTAAAAGCGTATGTTCCGATTGTTGAAGAAAATAAAAATCTGCCGTACACGTCAGAACAGAAAAAGTGGCAATTGATAAGACGCGGTCGGTATGTTGAGTTCAATTTGGTATATGATAGAGGCACACGTTTCGGACTTGAAACGGGAGGAAGAATTGAATCCATATTGATGAGTCTGCCGGAGCATGCTAGTTGGATATACAATTTTCAGCCTGAAGATGGTAGCGAGGAAGCGCGAACGAT
>JAYTOA010000181.1:0-6480 GCA_043748015.1 Flavobacteriales bacterium | reverse complement strand
TATGAATCACCGACGGTGGCTTTCTTTCAGAATAGTCATGGCTATTTTGCCAACCTCTGTAAAATTCATGGATTAAACTCAGAACGTTATGCCATGCGCATTAAACTGGGAAAGATCAATTTCTTTGAAGAAGTCGATTTATCGGTCTATGGAGGTGAAACTTTGAAGATAGAAGGCACCAATAATAACCAAGACCCAATGCTCGCATCGGGTGATATACTGGAATATTATACCAAAGGCGACTCTCCCATTCGTGCTGCCAAATACAAAAACCTGGTGGTGGATTTGAATGATAATGCCAATAGTATGAGTCATCTCAAAAGATATCGCAACTACAAAATTCTTCAATGGAGCATGATTGGTGTAGGAAGCGGAATCATTGCTGCCAACATTATTTCTCAATCAAACAGCTCAGTTAAATTCAATCCTGTAATGGCCATTGGTATCGCTATCGGCGGTGGAAGCTACTTGATGGAAAAGCCTAAAGAAGAAGAACTTTGGATAGCAGTTGAAGATTACAACAAAGAACCGGAAGTACTGAGTGAACGTTAAGCTCATTCGGAATTAAAAAAAATCAAAAACAGGTGCGTCTGTCTTCTTTAGATCTCATAAAAAGAATGCTTTCGTCAAATTTCTATTGGAATGAATCATTTTGATTTGGATTCAACAATAACGATCTTCCATCATCGCCAATAAGTGATTCCTCCTGTTGCCATTAGTATAAATAATTCGGATGAACAGGTTACTTCGCAAAGCCCTCTCTGTATAAGTGAATGAACTACTTTACGTTCTTTTTTTCTTGAAAAAAAAAGAACCGAAAAATTCAAGGCTGTAGAGAAAATACTTGAAATCCATGCCACCTGCGGGCTGACAAATCCAAACCCCTCCTGATTTCAAAAAAAATCAACGCCAGTTATGTAACGTCGAATTCCCTTAGATTTTTTTTTGTAATCAGTCGTCAGACAGGGATTTGTCTGTAGCCCTCCGGTGACAGGATTTCTACGTATTTTCTCTAAGGCCGATCCCCAACGTTTTAAGGCGCTACTCTAAAAGTGAACTTTCTTTGAAAGTGGAGTTTTAGAAGTAGAAGGTTGTTAGGTGCAAATCATTTACTAAACATTGCTCATCATTTATTGAAACAGAAAACAGATCATTGCTAACAAACACGAAATTAGAAACGCAACAGACTTTTTTGTGTAAAAGGATGGGCAACTAATTCAAACAAAACCATGTTGCTTTACCTTTTAACTACGGAGGTTCTGCGCTTTCGTAACTTCGCGCCATGAATTTTGAATCGCTCTCCGATCAACTGAGAAACTATCTTGAGAACCACGGAATCTTTGGTGGCCAGATGCATTTGCTGCACGCGCTCATTGGACTTGCCGGCCTTGCTGCCATCGGTTTTCTGATCTGGTTCGTTACACGTTGGGTGATCATTGGCATTGTCCGATTCACAGTAACACGCACAAAAGCAGGTTGGGACGATCAACTTTTTCAGTACAAAGTTTTTCGCACGCTGGCTCTGATACTCATCGCGGTGATTATCACGAAGGCGGTACCCTATGTATTCCGCGACTATCCAGGCCTGGAGAGATTGGCAGATATCGCCGCTCGCATTTACATTGTGCTTTCCATCATGTTTGCTGTGAACGCGATACTCAATGCTGTGGTCGCTATTCTCGCTAACAATGAAAAGTATCGCGACAAACCACTTCGCAGCTACAAGCAAGTCACGAAGATCATTTTTTATGTGATTGGTTTTGTGATGATTCTCGCAATCATTCTCGATCAATCACCACTGTACATCTTCACCGGATTTGGTGCTGTGACAGCGATTTTACTCTTGATTTTTCGCGATCCCATTCTTGGATTTGTTGCTTCTGTTCAAATGAGCGCTATCGATCTTGTGCGTGTTGGCGATTGGATCACTGTAGAAAAATACGGCGCTGATGGTGAAGTGCTTGAGATCAATCTCACAACAATCAAAGTCCGCAACTGGGACATGACGGTAACGATTGTTCCGAGTTATGCCATCGTGAGTGAATCGTTCAAGAACTGGCGCGGTATGGAGGAAAGCGACGGAAGAAGAATCAAACGACATATCAATATCAAGATTTCGAGTGTTCGTTTTTGCGATCAGGAATTGTATCAGAAATTATTGAAGATTCAACGTCTGCGCGAACCCCTGGAGCAAACACAGAAAGAGATTGACGCGTTCAATGATGAAAACGAAGTAGACAGATCGCTTCTGCTGAATGGTCGTCATATGACCAACATCGGCATCTTCAGATTGTATGCGGAAAAATTTCTAGAACAAAATCCACTCATCAGCAAGAACATGACCTTCATGGTGCGTCAACTTCAACCATCTGAAAATGGATTACCAATAGAGATCTATGCGTTTTCCGTTGAAAAAGAATTGGAGAAATTCGAAATTGTTGCGGCAGATATTTTTGATCACTTGCTTGCCGCAGCGCCTTACTTCGAACTGGAAATTTTCCAGAGTCCAAGTGGAAGTGATATGCGTGCGGCATTGAAAAACGTACAAGCAAAAGAAACATGGGAAGAAAATCTTTGATCATGCAATTGGCGCTCGCCACAATAACGGGAATGCCGTTGGTGGCCGTGATCATCGATCGGTATTCCGAAACGGTTGATTTGCGAGCATCACTGATTGGGGTCACTCCGATGTGGCAACAACTGGCTTATGGGACAGTGGCAGGACTTGTCATCGCTGTGATTGCACAATGGATGATATCATCACCTTTGCTGAATAAAGTAAATGTGCAATACGCAAACATCCTCGGAAGATTCAATCTCTCGTTCAGCGAAATGGTCATCATTTCAATATGTGCAGGCGTTGGCGAAGAGATGCTTTTTCGCGGTGCCATTCAACCCTTCTTCGGCATACTTGTTACGTCTGTTTTCTTCGTTGCAATACACGGCTACATCAATCCACGCAACTGGAGGTTGAGTGTTTACGGTATTTACATGACAGCCGGCATTTGTTTGCTTGGTTATCTCGCGATATCAGAAGGACTCATCGCTGCAATTATCGGGCACACTGTCATCGACATTTATCTTCTTTACTTTTTGCAAAAAACTGCAGGCACAATACCAGTAAGTGAAAATCCAAATCTTGTGGATGACTATCAAGAAGAAGAGAACGAAACATTCAATTGAACGCTATGTCTAAAAATAAAAACAGCGGAGGATTTGTATTCTCAACGAACAGGGATTTCAGGCCTGAACAAGAAGAAAAACAGAACGAAACACTTCCGCCTTCACAACAGGACTTGCGCATCTGGTTGGAGAAAAATCACCGCGGTGGAAAAACGGCGTGCGTGATCAAAGGCTTTATTGGTACAGATGCTGATCTCGAAACGCTGGGAAAAATCATCAAGCAGAAGTGCGGCACCGGCGGTTCTGTGAAAGATGGCGAGATCATTATTCAAGGTGATCATCGCGATAAAATTTATGCATTGCTCACACAATTGAATTACAAAAGCAAAAAAGCAGGGGCTTGATTTTTTCACATTTAAGAAAATAAAATTTTGAATTTACCACAAAGATTATCCGTCAAGACGCTTCAGAATTACGAGGAAATGCTCGCAACTGAATTGAAAGAACTTGGCGCTACCAATATTGAAATTGGAAAACGTATAGTGCATTGCAAAGGCGACATGGAATTGGTGTACAAAGCCAATCTGCACTGCCGCACTGCACTTCGCGTGTTGATACCAATTGTGGAATTCCCCATTCGCGAGGCTGACGAAATTTATACGCAAGCACTCAAAACGGATTGGACTCAATACCTCGAACTCGAACAAACCTTTGCGATTGATCCGAATGTGAACTCGGAGTTTATTCGACACTCGAACTATGCATCTGTCAAATTGAAAGATGCGATTGCTGATTGCTTCAACAAAAAAATGAATCGCCGTCCGGATGTAAATCCCGATCGTCCTGATGTACTTTTTCATTTGCACATCGACAATTTCAAGGTGACTATTTCACTGGACAGTAGCGGAGAATCATTGAACCGTAGGGGCTACAGAACGAAAGGTGCGCGTGCTCCTCTGAACGAAGTACTCGCCGCGGGAATGATAATGATGACCGGATGGAAAGGTGAATCCGACTTCTACGTTCCAATGTGTGGAAGTGGAACGCTCGCTATCGAGGCTGCAATGATCGCTCAAAATCTACCTGCACAATTTCTGAGAAGTGATTTCGGATTTATGGGTTGGAAAAATTTCGACAAAGAGATGTGGCACAAAATAAAAAAGGCTGCAGCGGAAAAAATCATCACCGCACCTCACAGAATTTACGCTTCAGATGCCGACAAATGGCAACTCAAAGTCGCTGTTGAAAATATTGAGAACGCCGGATTTGAAGATGTTATTGAAACGCAGGTGCTCGATTTTATTGAAGCAAGACCACAAGGTGAAACAGGCGTGATCGTTTTCAATCCTCCGTATGGCGAACGTATGGACGAAGAAAACCTTCTGATTCTATACAAGAATATGGGTGATACCCTGAAACATCATTGGCCGGGATTCACCGCATGGATTATTTCTTCCAACGACGAAGCACTCAAAAAAATCGGACTCAAAGCAGCGAAGAAAATTCCGCTGATCAATGGAACACTTCCTTGCAAATTTCAGCGGTATGATTTATTCGCGGGAAAGAGGAAAGAGCATCTGGGGTTTGGGAGCTAACTAGCGTTTAGGGTATAGGGCGTTCGTGTTGTCAAAAACTTGCATAACACTTTAAACATTCTTGGAGAATTCATTTCTTTATTTGCTCCTAACTTCGGTGTTTACAGCGAAGCCATAATCCTATGAAAAAATTCTTTAAATGGACCGGTATCACGGTCGGATCTCTTTTCCTTCTGTTACTAATTCTTCCCTTTGCTTTCAAAGGAAAAATTGAGGCGGCTATTAAGCAAGCGGCGAATGACAATCTCAACGCTCAGGTTAACTGGAGTGGCGTGAGCCTTTCGCTCATCCGCAATTTCCCGAATCTGCGAGTTGGCATTGATGATTTTACGGTGATGAACACTGTTGCACCATTTGACAGCTTGCAACTGGCTAAAATTGGAAGTCTCGAAGCAGTGATTGACATCAAAAGTGTTTTTGGTGATGAGATTCAGATCAAAAGAATCGGCATCGTCGAACCCAATTTCGATGTGCGCGTAACCAAAGAAGGTCTTGCAAATTATGATATTGCCAAATCCGATACCGCGGCAGCCAAGCCAGCAGAACCGGGTGAGGCAAGTTCTTTCAAAATCAAACTTAAAGAATTCTATATCAAGAACGGAAACATCAGTTACGATGACGCATCTTTTCCTATGACCATGAAATTCGAGGGAATGAATCTGGAAACGTCGGGTGATTTTACCCAGGATTTATTCACGATGATCAATAAAATGAGCGTTGACAAAACGACTTTCAGATATGATGGCGTCACTTATCTCAACAAAGTGAAAACCGATCTGATCGCGAATGTGGAGATGGACATGAAGAACAGTAAATACACGATCGCTTCCAATAGCATTCAACTGAATGCACTGATGCTCGAAGCCGGCGGTTGGATTGCCATGCCGGGCGAAAATATCGACATGGATATCGCATTCAAGGCTTTGAAAAATGACTTCAAACCATTTCTATCAATGGTTCCGATGGAATTTGCAAGCGATCTCAATGGTGTGGATGTTGCCGGCAATATGACGCTCGACGGTTATGTAAGAGGTACGTATAATGATAAAAGCATGCCCGGCATAGGACTCAATGTTCAGATCGACAAAGGGCGTTTCAAATATCCCGATCTACCTAAAAGCGTTGACAACATCAACATGAAACTTGCTGTCGTTGCCGATATGAATGTGATGGACAAAACAACAGTCGATCTGGATCTCTTTCACATGGAGATGGCAGGAAATCCGGTTGACATGACGCTTCATTTGCGCACACCGGAGAGCGATCCTTTCATCGATTTTATGTGTAAGGCTTTTATTGATCTCGATAAGGTAAAAGAATTTATTCCGCTTGAAAAGAGCGATGAGGTTCACGGAACTATCAACGCGGATCTTGCAATGAAAGGAAATTACAGCACGATCGAAAAAGGCAACTACGAAAATTTCGATGCAAAAGGAATCATTGACATTAAGAATGTATTCTTTAAAACTGCTTCAACGGCTTATGCTATGAATGTGAATTCAGCGATGTTCAACTTTTCCCCTGCATTCATTGACCTAAGCAATTTCAGTGCTCAAATAGGAAAGAGTGATATCCAGGCATCGGGTAAGATCGAACAGTATGTGGCCTACGCACTGCGTGATTCATTGCTGATAGGAAGATTCAACATCACATCCAATCTGATGGATCTGAATGAATTCATGACAGGTGGCACAACTGCTGAAACTCCGGCAGTGCAGCAAACACCTGCAGATTCCAGCGCAATGTCTCCGCTTGAATTGCC
>JAYTOA010000180.1:0-28617 GCA_043748015.1 Flavobacteriales bacterium | reverse complement strand
TGGTGGAAATTTCTCCTTCGAAAGTTGACCACACATAATCTTCCCAACCTAATGGGCCGCTCAGGACCAGCACATCGCCTTCACAGATTGATTGATCCGCCATTGGTTCCGGTGTAGAAGGACATACATAAAAGACTGTTGTCGCTGTATTGGTGATAATCGGTTCATTGAAGTCAAAATAAATCGCTGCAGTATTTTCTACTACATCTTCCAACATCAAATTCGGTTGAGTTTTTATTCTGTATTGAATGTAACCATGACTTGCTTCTTCTTCACTTGTACTATCAGGTAGCATGATGTTTTCGAATAACCATTCTACTTGATTGTTTTCATTGAACGTCAAAGTGCAGGGATGACTCGACCCAATCATTTCAAAGCTGCTTATGTCGAGATCTGACTCGATGTCATCAAGTACACGAACATTGATCGCTTCAGCGGTTCCAGTGTTTTGAAAACGAATGGTATAATCGAGAGAAAGGGCTTCATCTTGTGAAAGTGAGTCATGGTTATAGGCAGGGATGTTTACGGTAATGTCATTGGGGTCATAGCTATTTACTACTGTTTGTGTATATGTCAAATGATTGTCTGTTGGAAAAATGTCATCGGATGGATTTGGAAAAACATCCACTTGTATATCAGAAGTGACCATCGAACCGATGGGAATATTAATGTCAGGCAACAAGGTAATTGAAAAATACTGCGTGCCGAGACCCGGAACAACGGGGATATCCCATGAAAACGTGTTGCCGCTTAGAGTGCCTTGAGGATAGCTGCTGACATATGTCATTCCGGGCATATCGGTAAGTGTGAAAGTTGCGATTACATGCTCGGTTGTTGGTGCATTATTATGCACGGTGAAATAATATCCGGTATAATAATTTGGTCTTATTTGCTGTGGTGTGTACAATGAAACGGACACATCATGAAGATTGGCTTGTGGACACATTGCGAACTGAATGTTGCTGAATACTTGAGCCGTTCCGGTTGTGGTGAACGTTTGAGGTGTGGTAGAATAACCGGGCAAATCACCAACCGTGATGGTTGTAGTTGTGTTATCAGGAAAAGAAACAAAGAATTCTCCATCATAATTTGAAGAACCAACCGGTTGATTTAAGTCATCGAACAAAACAGGATTTTGCAACATCACATCAGCATTGTTATAGACACCGTCACAATCCAAATCGTAATACACTTCTCCAAGGGCATAACTATCACCGCATGTAGCAAGTACTTCTTCATTCGAATTGCAACCCGGAGCATTGAGTTCAATGTGAAACATGGCGGGTGAAATTGGTATTTGCTGGCAGAGATATTCAGCTTCACAATTGGCCAGATTGAAATTTGCATAGAGCTCAAGTGTTTCTCCTACGTATTCCAAATTGGACAAGAAATCCACATTATCAATATCAGTTGCGACGATTGACAAAGTACCTCCAACATGTTGCAACGAGTCCATGTGAATTTCATCAAAATAATAAAAAGTCCCTGATGCATCCGGTGAAATGGCGATGTCTCCTGTGACTTCTTGCAGGCTCACAAAGCCAATGGACTGGGCGTCGCCCAAGATGAGTATTTCTCCCGGGACAGTAATGAGTGACGGAAAGTCGGGTAGTGATGTCACGTAGTTGAACAACCAAAGACTTTCTATCGAATTCAAAGATTCAAAATCGGGCATATCACATGGGCACTGCAAAGCCATCTCTGCATAGCCTCCAATGCTCACCAGATTCTCGAAGCCAGAAACTGAATTGGCACTCCAAGCATAATTATAAAAATTGCTGTCAATCGTTTGCAGATTGTGCATTCCATCAAAAGTGTCCATCACGAGTAGATCCCAAAAGCTAAAAGACAATTGACCTACACTCAATAAAGAATTAAAGCCTGTCAAGGTGCCACACTCCGACATGAGCTTGCCAATAATTAATTGATTGGTCACGCTCTGCAGATTTGGAAAAACATCATAGAATGATGGTGGAGTTCCTGCTGCGGCTTCCCACATAAAGTCAATAGTCAGATCATCCAGATTCGTAATGTTATCAAAGGCGTGAAGATCATCGATGTAATATGCATTTATATATAGTGATGATACATTTTGCAAGTTGTCTAGACCATCCAAAGCCATGGTTGATGATGAACTATTAATAAGAATTGAATCAGCCGTAATTAAATTCGAAAGTCCCAATAGCGGTGGAATGGCAGCGTCATAGCCACTTTGAATTTGCAGAAGTCCGTGGATTTCAGTGATGTTTTGCAGGCCCATCACATTTAAGATTGGATCAGCATTATCAGCAATATTAATAAGTACTCCACCCTGAATAGAAGTGCAGTTGGGGTTATCAATTAAAAACTGATCGACGTCTGATTGTAACTCAAAGATTAACTGACCCGAGCAGGTTTGAGCCTTTACGTATGAAAAAGTAATAGCTAGGAGAATTGTAATTATTGAGTTTTTCAAGCTTTATCCTATTTGTGTAGTATAAGACGACATCATCCTTCATATTCCATAAATTATGGCAAATAAAAAAAATGCATTCCGAAAAATCCCTGTTAAAATCATTCACCTGAGCGAACTATTTTTCTTTGCAAGAGCACTTCTCCTTTTTCGATGACTCTTAGCAAGTATATACCATTGGCAAGTGATGGAGCACTGATCACCATGAGATTGCCGGATCCACACGACTGCCGATGAATTTCTCTTCCTAATAAATCAGTGATGACCATTGTGTTATTGTTTTGGCATTGACTGCTCTCAACTATCAATTTATTCAAGAATGGATTTGGATAAACGGTCCACTGCAATCCCTTTGATTCTTCTTTCACGGCCGTTTCTATTCCCGACAAAAACTCACATCCCGTCGCAAGACCACATTCACCCGTACCCGACCAAATGGCTGCAATTGGATAACGATAATCAGCTGCATACCAAAAATAATAGTCGAGCGATGCCGTGCAATTTCCATCGCTTGTAACGTCAGCGTAATTGATGCTTTGGTGAAGGCGCAACACATCCGCATAAACTCCGAAGGGTGTAGTTATGGTTCCGTAACCATCATAAACTACGCTTGTGTTGCCACTGCGCATGGTACCATTTGGGTCGGTTCCATTAAAGGTATCCGTCCAGGTATCATTCATACTCATCGGGAAGCTCATTATTTTTCGAGGGTTACTATAATAAAAACCTGCCATGCCTGGTGTTTGGGTGATACCATATGACAACACTTCATTATCCGTATGAGAGATCATATCAAAACCGCCACCTTCACCGATTGCTTGCGTGGCTTCAGGATACTCTGCGTGACAAAGAATATCCAGTGCATCTGAAACAACATAAGTAGCCGAAGCAATCACATTTACATCAGAAAAATCCCACGATTGATTTGCGCCTGAAGGGCCTTCATTCGGTGCCATACATCTTCCAACTGTGTACGAGTCACCCGTGTGGGGCAAAAAAGGCGTGGCGGTGAATTGTGGTTGTGACCAACTGGTCAAAGTATGCAACATTAATATGGCGCAGATGAGTAAGCGAGGATTCATGTGGCTGTTTCCAGGATTTAATATTCGATTTCCATTTAGTATGACGACACAATGATAAGTGATCTGAAGAATTATCACTTAGAATGGAAACTCCTTCCATTTCATCCATTGTAAATCTGATTTTGAACCAACTTGAATAGAAAACTCACCCTATAATCCCCTAATCCTACATTCCTGAAATCCTCTTCCCCCTCTTGATAATTTTCTTGAAAACACTTTTCTTTTTCCCCATACAACCTTGACCTCTTCTTTTCTTTGCGGTATGCAACAGAATCTTGTCATTTATAATAGTCTGAAGAGAGAGAAGGAAAAATTTGTTCCAATCGTTGAGGGACACGTTGGTCTATATGTATGCGGACCTACCGTTTACAGCGATGTGCATCTGGGCAATGTGCGCACATTCATGACGTTTGATTTGGTGAATCGCTATCTGAGTTTCATTGGATATAAAGTCCGCTATGTGCGCAACATCACCGATGTGGGTCACCTGACAGGAGACAGTGATGATGGTGAAGATAAAATTGCGAAGCGTGCAAAGCTTGAAAACCTGGAGCCTATGGAAGTGGTTCAGCGTTATACAAATGGCTTTCACGACGTAATGCGCCTTTTCAATATCGAGAATCCTTCGATAGAACCTACGGCTACCGCACACATCATTGAGCAGATTGAGATGATCCAAGACATTATCAAAAACGGTTATGCCTATGAAAGCAACGGTTCAGTCTATTTCAACGTTAGAAAATTCAGTGAGAAATACAACTACGGAAAACTATCCGGACGTGTGATTGATGATCTTTATGCGAATACGCGCGATCTAGACGGACAAGATGAAAAAACAGATGCACTTGATTTTGCGCTTTGGAAAAAAGCAGAATCGGAACACCTGATGAAGTGGAATAGCCCGTGGGGTGAAGGTTTTCCGGGATGGCACATCGAATGCTCGGTGATGAGTACGAAATACCTCGGCAAGGAATTCGATATTCACGGTGGTGGAATGGATTTGAAATTTCCACATCATGAATGTGAAATTGCACAGAATGTTGGTGCTACAGGTCATGAACCTGTTCGATACTGGATGCATGGAAATATGCTCACAGTGAATGGAAAAAAAATGGCGAAGAGTGAGGGCAATGGTTTTACGCCGGAAGAACTCGTAACAGGAAATCACAAACTATTGGATCGTGGCTATTCTCCGATGACGGTGCGCTTCTTCTTTTTGATGGGACATTATGCAAGCACGCTCGACTTCAGCAATGAAGCACTTCAGGCGGCAGAGAAAGGTTATCGCAGGATGATGGCGGCAATTCGCACATTGGAATCTCTGACGCCTTCACACTCCAGCGGATACAACACAACTCAATTGCGCAATGAATGTTTTGTTGCGATGAATGATGATTTCAATACACCTATTTTGATATCACATCTCTTCGATGCAGTACGCGCGATTAATTCTGCAAAAGAAGGAACGATCACATTAACGCAAGAAAACATTGATGAACTTCGTTTGACATTTCATGATTTTTTCTATCGTGTGATGGGATTACAGCTTGAGGAAACTGGCGAAAAATCGAAACTTGCTGAATCGCTCATGGAAATGATCATCAAAATGCGAGCTGATGCGCGAGCGAATAAGGACTATGCAACATCAGACAAATTGCGTGATGCTTTGGCGGAAATTAACGTTGAGATCAAAGACACGAAAGACGGCGTGAAGTGGAGCCACGAAGAATAACAGAGTAAGTTTGAGAGTGAGAGTAGACGGAATTTATTTTAGCAAGTAGAACTTTGGGAATTATGAAATCGAAACAAATTGTTGCTGTAGTGTTGCTGTCGCTCATGGTGGTTTCCATTGCGTATGTGAGTTGTAATAATGACAAGCCACCGAAAGTAGAGAAACCACCTGTGCAAAAAAAAGCAGAAGTAGTTCCTCCCGAATTTTCCGCCGACTCTGCGTACAACTTTGTGCAGCAACAAGTCAATTTTGGTCCACGCGTACCCAACTCTAAACAACACCTTGCATGCGGTGATTGGTTGACATCAACCATGAAATCTTTTGGTGCAACGGTGATTGAACAAAAAACAATTCTCAAAGCGTTTGACGGCACGCCGTTGAATGCGCGCAACATCATTGCGTCATTCAATCCGGAAAAGAAAAGTCGTGTGTTGCTTTGCGCGCATTGGGATACAAGACCATTTGCTGATAAAGACGCTGATAAAAACAAATGGAGAAAACCCATCGATGGAGCGAATGATGGAGCAAGTGGTGTTGGTGTTTTGTTGGAAGTGGCTCGGCTGATTCAAATGACTCCAGCAACAATCGGCATTGATATAATTTTCTTTGACGCGGAAGATTATGGCACTCCAGAGTTCATAGATGAAAACCAAACAGAAGTACTCAATCCAAACTTTATAACGTCTTGGTGTCTTGGTTCACAACATTGGGCGAACAACAAGCACGTCGCGAATTACAATCCGCGTTTTGGAATTTTGCTCGATATGGTAGGCTCGGGTGATGCTCAATTCAACAAGGAGAAACATTCGGTGGATATCGCACCTGATGTGTTGACGCTTGTTTGGAATACTGCTGCGAAACTCGGGCACGGCTCACTATTTAATGATCAGGAAGTGCAAGGCGTGATTGACGATCATGTAATGATCAACAGAAGCGGATTGCGTTGTATTGATATCATCGACACCAAACCACAAACCTGGGCGATGGGTATGGGTGGATATCAATTCGGATCATACCACCATACCCACAAAGACAACATGGAGATTATCGACAAAAACACGCTCAAAGCAGTAGGACAAACTTTGATACAAGTGATTTACAATCAATAATTGCATAATAAAATTCGACGTTGGAATTTAGAAATCCAGATTGAGAGAAAGATAGAATACCCGATCCAAAAGTCTACCATCATCAATTCCCCAAGCCCAATCAGCGCGTACGAAATAGCCTAATAAGCGAGAGCGGATTCCGAAACCGTAGCCGTATACAATTGGCTCACGATTATTAGATATAGTTACTGTGATTGGCGATTGAATGTCGATTGTTCTGTTGAACAGATTTTCGTCTGAATATGGATTCCATCCGGTCCATGCGCTTCCGGCATCAAGGAATGAAATCACCTGGAAATTCTCGATGAAGTCGCTCTTGATTGGTTTATTGAATAGGTATTTAAATATGGGCCATCTCACTTCGGCATTCAATACAACAGCTGAATTGCCATTTCTTGCGTTCACATAAAAACCTCGAACGGGTCCAACAAATGACTGGAATCGATAAGGCTCCGTTCTGCTGATCGGGGTGCTTTCATCTACGCGCTGAAACATCCAGTTGTCAACTCCACCGAAATAATTCATGACTTTGCGCGAGCCAAAAGAAGATGTTCCCGCAAATCGGAAAGCTGCAATCATGGAACGATGTATTCGCTTATAATATCTACCATCAAATCCAACTGCATTCAAATCTGTCTTCATGGATAGCTCCGGTTGCTGATATCGCTCAACCCACGACTTAAATCTGAAGCCGTTGTAGAGATTGAGTCCCTTGTTGATGACATTGTCAAAAATGTATTCAACCTTCATGGCCACATTCATCTCTGTCACATTTGGTGAAGCAAGGCTAACAAGGTCATTTGATTGATGTACTATTCTATCTATTCTATAGTCAACTCTGAAACGAATACTGCTCACTTCACTGAGAGGATAACGTATGCTGTAAGCCACGTCATTGCTCTGAATTTTATAAATGTTGTATCCACTCTGGACAGATTGTGACTGTCTTGAAAAAACTAATTTCTTGTCAAGACGGTCATTCAATTTTTCGAAGCTGATTCCATACTCCAAATTGTTCAAAGTAAGATTCGATCTGAAGCCGCCGATAATTTTATAATCTTCGAAAAGATCAGAAATTCCAAACTGATTGAAGAATGACAGTCCAGGCGTAATACTCGAGGGCTCACCTGTAAAATTCTGATACACCGGATTCAAAAAGCTATTACCGGCCTGAAGAAAAACTGCTTTGTCGGCAGCGAAATTGAGTCGATAATTTCTTGGTCGTGGCAACACAAAAGGCACAATGCTATCCGACTTCGCAGTAACAGAATTTCCAATTTCCTGGACTTTTACTGATTCCTTTTCGTAGGTATAGTTCTTCCTCTCATCTTCAAAAACATAAGAACTGATATCTACTTCACCAGCTTTCAATGAATCAGCGGACAACTTTAATTCACTCGCTGTTTGCGTTGCAAGTGGATTCGTTTCATTGCCAAAAGGAGAATTTTCAACTCGCGCACCAACATCTTGCGTGCGCTCGCCGATGTGCACCCATGGACGATTACGTTTGTGAAAATTGGTGAGATACATCCCACTGCCTTCATCAAATTCGTAGTCACGTGTATCACGTTGAAATGAGGACAACTGATTCGTCAAGGTAAAATAACGATAGTGTATTGTTGTGTCAATTGCGCTGATAGCGCTGTCTACTGTAGCGAGATAGCGGTTGAAATAACCGTTGTTGTTCGCTAAATAGGTATAGTGTTTATCTGAATAACCGGATGCAAAATCTTCATCAATTCCTTTCGTGTTTGTAACGCGACTTAGAATTTTCGATCTGTTTTCTACATCGAATATGAAGACGTCCTTTTCATGTGGATATACGTCAAGCGGCACTTCTGTGCGAAGGGTATCATCCATTCTGTCAGACGTAAAAATGATCCGACGGCCGCCGTCAATAAATTCCGGATGCATGTCATCCCAAATATCGCGCGTAAGTTGCTCCTGATTATTTCCGATAACCTGATAGAGATAAAGATCAGTCTGCCCTCTGTTTACGCCACTCAACACCATGCGCTTCCCATCTGGACTATAGCTCATTTCGATCACTTTTTCAATTAGAAAAAGTTCCTTTACACGATGCTTTTTTTCTTCGAGTGAATAATTGCCGAGCCATGCGTTCGACCTTCTTTCGTAAACATATGTGAGAATACTACTCGACGGATGCCACGCCAGCACGGGGAAACTTTCATCTACAATGCGCTCCAGTTTATGATCACGCTTGAGAATGCACTTCTTTTTTTTCAATGCTACATCATAAAGCCAAATCCGGTATTGCCCCAATTCGTTGGTGACGTATGCTATATACTTTCCATCCGGTGATAAACTGAACTGAGAGTATGCGTAATCTCTTTTGTACTTCACCTTGATCGTGCCTAGCAGCTTTTGCGATTTTTTCCATTTGCGCATTGCCTCTTTGTCATTCCCATCAGGTGCTTTCAAATCCGAAGGCAATACTTCCTGTCTATTGGAGGCGGCTTTTTCCTTGTAAAACTTGATAAAATCATTGGTGAGTTCTTCCAACGTCAAACCAAGAACATATAAAAATCCGCTTTCAATATTGCGGCTCGCTTGCGACATATAGATAACATTCGGAATCACATTCTGACCGTAAACCTCTGCGATATAATTCCAGAAAGCCTGGCCGGCGAGTTTGGATTCTATGCCTTCCAGTTGATTAAAACTTTTGAATTTACCGGCCTTAACAATGTCCTTCACAAACGTGCTGCTTTCATTTGTAGCGCCAATTGCTGCGAATGCAATAATTCCATCTTCATACCACTTCGGAACAGAAAGCAATGTTGAACTCTTCAATACATCTTTCCAGTCACCGCCATACATTAACTGAGAGAACAAAACTTTCGCAATGTTCTCTCGGATTTGCTTATCAAGAAGTGCATGACTTCCTTCATAGTAAGTGAACATCTTCGTTCCTAGAATTTTCGCGGAGCCACCGATATTGAATTGCTCATCGCCAAGTCCAATATTGCTCTGTCGGAATTCACCTTGATTGAGATAAGACAATACCTGCACCTTGTCGTCCAAATTGTAGTCGAAGAATTTTTCCATCTCAACAAGATTCTTCTCGCATGCCATCAGCGTGTACTGCGCCAATGGCTCTCCACCGATGTAGTAGTATACTTCGAAGTTTACGGAGGGATAATAGAACCAAGTGAAATCACGGTACTGAACGCGGTTCTTTCCAAAATCCATATTGGTACCTTGGTAAAACTGACCGGAAGCCGCTTGAACGCCTAGCAGCAAAACCAACGGAACCAGCCTTTTCAGAGTAAATACCATCAATACAATTTGAGAACGGCTAAGTTAACCCAAACACTTTTGAATTATTGCCAAAAATTTCGCTGAAAAGCCATGTCAAGATTTGCAATTATTGATGATTTTTTTGTTGACAGACTGATGCCTTACTTCGCACCATCAAACTACGGCATATGCATATCGCTCAATTTACTTTCAACCCATTTTCAGAAAACACCTATGTGCTTTACGATGAATCACGCGAATGTGTGATCATAGATCCCGGCATGACCGATGACGATGAAGACCGCATTCTGTTTGACTTTTTGCAGGAAAACGGACTTGCCCCAAAGATGGTTTTGAATACACATTGTCACATAGACCACATTCTGGGCAACGCTTCATCATGCGAAAAATTCGGCATTGAATTGTATGCACATAAACTCGATATCGAAACTTTGAAACGCGGACCGGTATCGAGTGCGATGTTTGGTGTGCCTTATCGCGAGTCGCCATTGCCACATCATTTTATTGATGAAGGTGAACAAATAAAATTTGGCAACACGACACTTGATATACTTTTTCTTCCAGGCCACGCACCAGGACATGTGGTGTTTATCCATCATGAAGACAAAGTGGTGATAGGTGGAGATGTATTGTTCAAAGGAAGTGTTGGACGCGTTGATCTTCCCGGTTGCAACGCTGGTGATCTTGTCAATTCCATTCAAAAAAAATTGTACAAGCTTGCTGATGACTATGTTGTTTATCCGGGCCACGGGCCTGAAACAACTATCGGCGAGGAAAAAAAGAACAATGTATTTGTAAGAGATGATTGGAGTGGATTGTAAGTGAGAGCGGTGCTCACGCTTTTTTCAACGTAAATCCAAAAGTACTTCCCACCTCCTCAGTGCTGCGTGTAGAAATGTTTTGATTGTGGCTATCAATGATGTGCTTGCAAATGGCAAGTCCAAGACCGGAGCCGCCTTCATTGCGCGATCTGCTTTTATCCACTCTATAAAATCTTTCGAAAACTCGCGGCAGGTGTTCCATCGCTATTCCAATTCCGTCATCCGCAATCTCTATCAAAAGATTATCACCCATGTCGTAGAAACGAATTCTTGTTTCACCATTTTCCTTCCCATAGCTGATGCTGTTCATGAGCAGATTGATGAACACTTGAGTGATGCGTTTGCCATCAGCTTCAACCATGATAGATTTCTCGTTTGCATTTCGCAAACGCAATGTGATATTCTTTTGGCGCGCTGTTGCTTCCAGCATTTCGATGGCTTCTCTCGCGAGTGCAACCACGTCAAACTTTGTAATTTCCAGAGGAATATTTCCACTTTCAAAACTGGTGATCTGATCGAGGTCTTGAATCAAATCTGCAAGTCGATCACAACTGACAGCAGCGCGAGTGAGGAATTTACGGTTCAACTCAACATCAGTGAGTTCTGTGTCGAGCAAAGTGTGAATGAAGCCCTGGATGTTGAACACAGGTGTTTTAAGCTCGTGCGCGAGATTGCCAATAAATTCCTTGCGATAGTTTTCTACACTTCTCAATTCCTTAACCTCGCGAATTTTTTCATCCGCCCAATCCGCAACGCGATTGTTCACTTCACTCAACACGTCAGAACTCATTTGAATGCGCGGCTTACTATCTCCCTGACTTTTCAAAGAGTGAATCGTCTTGTATATGATTTTCACTTTGTGATATAGAAATCGCTCGATGAAGTAATAAATGATTCCATAGGAAATTCCCAATCCGAGAATAACGAGAAGTAGCAACCACAACCACTCAAACTCTCTTTCCAAAGCGTAAATCAACAGGAAATAGGCACCGGCGAGTAAACCAGTGATCAAAAGCGCAGAGGCAAAAGCAACGCTTCTTGGTGTTCGTAAGGTGAAAATACTCACGGTTCGAATTTATATCCTACGCCTTTTATAGTTTTAAAACAATCATCACCCAGCTTCTCTCGCAGTTTCCGTATGTGAACATCAATAGTTCGATCACCCACAATCACATCATTTCCCCAAACGCTGGAAAGGATGATGTCACGCGTAAAAACCCTGCCGGGAGCAGAAGCCAACAAAGCCAATAGTTCGAATTCCTTTTTAGGCAAAGTCAATTCTACATCATCTTTTATGACAACATATCTGTCCTTATCGATGACAATTCCCGCATGTGCAATTGTGGATGATTCTTCTTCGACATGCGAAAGCCGACGCATAAGCGCTTTAACGCGCGAAATGAGAACACGTGGTTTTATCGGCTTAGCAATATAATCGTCAGCGCCGGCGTCAAAGCCCGCAATCTGGCTATAGTCCTCACTTCTAGCTGTTAGAAATGCTATGAGTAAATTTTTGAACTGTGGATCCTCTCTCAACAAACGGCAAGTTTCCATTCCATCCATCTCCGGCATCATCACATCAAGCAACACCAAGTCAGGAGAAACTTTCTTCGCCATTTCCAATCCTTTTTTCCCATTCTCTGCAGTAAAAACTTCATACCCTTCCTTCTCAAGATTGAATGCGATGAGCTCGAGAATATCTCTTTCATCATCTACAAGAAGGATCTTTTGTTTGATCATAAGTCTATTTGTTCGGCTTAAATGCTCTGCAAAGGAATGCACAATAAGTTACCTCAAGGTTAAGGCTGCATTATTGCGTCTTCGAACCAAGTACGCAAGATGAAGAATTTCATCGCACTTTCACACCCTTAAAAACAAAAGCATTGAAGTCATTCTATTCCGGCAAAACAATTTGGGTTACGGGCGCGAGTTCGGGCATTGGTGAGCACATCACGTATGCTTTATCTCGACTGGGCGCGCGATTGATCATCTCATCGCGACGCAGAGACGTGCTCGAAACTGTCAAACAAAAATGTGCAAATCCGGAATTGGTGGAGATTGTAACCTTTGATCAAGGTGTAGAATCCGAAGTTAAAAAAGCTGTTGAAGAAGCTTTAAGCAACAATAAAAAAATCGACATCCTCTTCAACAATGGGGGAATTAGTCAGCGTGGTGAAACGATGTTGACTACCTCTGAATTGACAAGAAAAATATTCGATATTAATTTTTTCGGAAACATTCTATTGAGCCGACTTGTAGCCACATCAATGATCGCGAACGGTGGCGGACATCTGGTGATTACTTCCAGTTTGCTTGGCAAATGGGGATTTCATCTCCGATCGTCTTATGCAGCAACTAAACATGCCTTGCATGGATATTACGATTCGATGCGTATGGAAACTGAACAAAAGGGATTGGCTATCACGATTGTGATGCCAGGACTCATTGCAACAGAAATTTCCAGACATGCGTTCAATGAAAAAGGTGAGCCCACAGGAGAAATGGATAACAACCAGGCAGGAGGAATCAGTCCTGAATTGTGCGCGCAAAAAATCCTCGAAGGTGTTGCCTCCGGAAAAAAAGAATTCGGCGTTGGTGGAAAAGAAATTCTCGGGTTGAAAGTCAGAAGATTTTTCCCAAACCTCTTCGAAAAAATTCTCCGCAAACGAAACGCGAAATAGTTTAGTCTTTAATTCTTGAAAATCGCAGCGCCTTTAACATGAAGTCGGGCAAAGGTTTCAGTGGATCGCGCTTCTCGACATTTAGAAATACTCCCCACTTTTCCATAATTGGAACTTTGAATACTTCAATCATCTCTATCAATGTGCGGTCATTGTCCTCTATGTAAGTGCAATGAACACGCGTATTGCCCATGCTCAGCGCATCATTGCTATCGCAGGTAAATGGATAGCCTGCATTTTTCAAATCATTGCCCAACGCCTTCATTCCCTTGACATCAAAGCCAATGTGCGCAAAACCTGTATCACCCCAGATGCGATCTTCAAAAATGAAGTGCGGATTTCTATCCAACGCTTGCACCAATTCGATGTATGTCCGACCTGTAACTCTTGCAAATCCGCCACCGGGTTGAGCACTTTGTGTAAGTAAAACTCTTCGATATTTTTCATTGCCGGAATTCAGATTCTTCCAATCATCAAAGACTCCGGTTTTATCGTAAACCAATTCATCAAAACCAAGTATGTTGCGATACAACTTCATCGCTTCGTCTATGTTGCTCACACCGGTAGTGCATCCAATCACTCCGCCGCTGTGGTGATTGTTTTGCGTGTACCATGCATCACTCTGCAAATACTGCCAGGTATTGCCATCGAGATCCTCGATGTAAAAAGTTTTGCGGCCAATAGGATCTTCTGACATCTCAGAAATTTTCGGTGCGTTTTCACTTTTACAAAATGCATAAGTGCGTTGAATGTCTTTGCATTTAATCTGCGTGATGAAAATTCCTAGGTCGCCTACTGACACTTGAAATGGAGCGCCTGATGGCTCAAATGATGTAGGACGAATCACTTCAATAGCGCAACCCCCTTGGAGATTCATCACCATGCTTGCGCGCTTGGTTATTGTTTTATTGTGTGTGTAAACATCCATCAACGGAGCGGGTTGGACGCTATCAAAAAACGGAATATCCAATCCAAAGAATTTGCGATAAAATTTCAATGATGCATCCATGTCGGTGACTGCAACACCAATATGTTGAAGTCCGTTGATTCGCTTATACATTTATCTGAAGTATTTGATTTAGTTCCTTCACCCAGGCAATCAGTGATGCTCTTTTTTCCTTCCACGAAAAGTACAATTCGTTTTTCGTCTTGCGGTAATGAACACAACGCAAATGTTGTCTCATTTCCTTCCATGCATCCCACCATAACAGCGCTATGACACCACCCACAAACAATGCTGTCGTGATACAAAAAGCTGTTAGCGTTTGAATATTGACCAACTTCAACAAGAAGAAAAACAGCAACAACCAAACCGGTGTAATAAAATTCCAGAAGCACAATCGAATAGAATTCTTGAAGAGCGGATCCTTGATGACTTTTTCAACAAAATTTTCCGTCATCGCATAGATCGGATAAAAAAACAACGCTGAAATAATAGAGGGAATGGTGAACAAAGCAACAAAAGTCCATTTCCAAAAGGGAAATTTTTCCGAATATAAATCCTCACGAATTTTCAACTGGTGCATGAGACTTTTGTATTCATCCACCTCGTGATTAAGTCGCTGATGATGTGCTTTGTTCTCATCAAGTTCAATTGAAAGCTTCTTAAAAGCTTTGAACTGGTCAATCTGCCTTTTCGATTTGCAGAGCTTGTCGCTGATGGATTTAAGTAAAATTATTTCGTGATAGACGTCATCGTTTTTGATGTCTATCATTACTTGCGAAAGACCCACGCGAATTTTTTCAGTGATCTCCGTCTGCACTTTCGCGCGTTCGAAAGTTGTCATGTCAGCAGGCAATGAGAGCTCAATTGGCCGGCCATATTGGACCAACATGTTTCTTCTATACGTGTAAAAATTTTCGTAATCCAATCCAACGGGAACGACACAAAGATTTTCAACACCATTTTCTATTGCGCCGAGAATCATGCGTGCTGTTCCTTTCTTCAAAGGCACCAATTGCTTTTTCCCTCGGTGAGAACCTTCGGGAAAAATGCTGATGACAGCATTTTTTTTTAGTCTCTCATAACACTCTTCAAATGTTGTCTGGTTCATCTCAAACATATTGGCGACTCTGTCGCGCTCTCTGAAAACCGGAAGCATATTGAGTTTGCGCAATAGCTTGTTTACTTTAGGTTTCTTGAACACATCAGCGCGTGTTAGCCAGTGAAGTTGAGGGCGACAAAAAACACCGGCCATCACCGGATCGAGCATTGCATTCTGATGATTCGCAACTAAAATTACGGGTCTTTTCGAAGGTAGATTCTTACCGCCATGACCGTTGAATCTCCTGAAAAACAACAACGAGGCCAAGGAAATCCAGGGCTTAATAATTCCATAATACGGTGAGCGAGCTTGAGACATGCGTGGATGCTTCGGAAATATTTTCCGGAAATTACCGGACTATTGATGCGAGAATATGTGATTGACTATTCGTGATAGCTTTTTATTTTGTGTCCTCCCTTGAGCAGATATTGATCTCGTGTGAATAATTCAACATCCGCCTTCACCATTTCTTCTACCAATTGCTCGAGTGAATATTTGTGCTTCCAACCCAACTCTCTTTGTGCTTTCGAAGGATCACCAATGAGCAATTCTACCTCAGTTGGTCTGAAATATTTTGGGTCAATTTCAATCAACACTTTTCCTGTTTTGATATCTGTTGCCTTCTCATCCACTCCTTCTCCTTTCCATTCAAGTGTAATTCCAACATGGCCGAATGCGAGGTTACAGAAATGACGAACAGTATGTGTAACGCCTGTTGCGAGAACAAAATCATCCGGCTTATCATGTTGCATCATCATCCACATTCCCTCAACATAATCTTTTGCATGACCCCAGTCGCGTTGTGCGTCAACATTGCCGAGGTACAATTTTTCCTGAAGACCCATTTGAATCTTCGCGGCAGCCCTTGTAATTTTTCTTGTAACAAATGTTTCACCGCGCAATGGAGACTCATGATTGAAAAGAATTCCGTTGCATGTAAACATTCCATATGCTTCGCGGTAGTTTCTCGATATCCAATAAGCATAAAGCTTTGCAACAGCGTATGGACTTCTCGGATAGAAAGGTGTGTTTTCATTCTGTGGAACTTCTTGCACCAATCCATATAATTCACTGGTTGAAGCCTGATAGAATCTTGTCTTCTTTTCCAAGCCAAGAATTCTGATCGCTTCCAGCAAACGCAAAGCACCGATGGCGTCAGCGTTAGCTGTGTATTCAGGTGTTTCAAAGGAAACGTGCACGTGACTTTGCGCTGCAAGATTATAAATCTCATCCGGCGCAGTTTCCTGCACAAGTCTGAGCATATTGGTGCTATCTGTGAGGTCGCCGTAATGCAGAAACATCTTTACGCCTTTCTCATGTTGATCTTGATAAAGATGATCTATTCTATCAGTGTTCAGCAACGAACTACGGCGCTTTACGCCATGCACTTCATATCCTTTGCTAAGGAGTAATTCCGCCAGATATGCACCGTCTTGTCCTGTGATACCTGTTATGAGAGCTTTCTTTTTCATACTGTGTTTTGGGACTGGCTACCCGAAATTAGAGTCTATCGCTTCATTCGGGTAAATCAGAAAGGCGCAAAAATACTCAGTCTCATGAGAATGCAATAAAGCGGTGGCAGGATGAAAGAAACACTCCCCCCAAACATGAGATTCAAGTCAAAATTTAATACACGCTTAAGACAGTTCTTCCTGACCCATTTTATCAGAATCGAATTGCAATTCACTGAGGCGTTTGTATAAACCACCGGACGCAATCAGCATGTCGTGCGTGCCCTCTTCTTTGATGATTCCGTGATCGAGCACAAGAATTTTGTCCGCGTTGCGAATGGTTGAAAGTCGGTGCGCAATAATAATTGATGTGCGTTCCTGCATCAATTTATCCAATGCATCCTGCACCAAACGTTCACTTTCACTGTCCAATGAACTTGTAGCTTCGTCGAGAATGAGAATGGTTGGATTACGAAGTACAGCGCGAGCAATGGCAATTCGCTGACGTTGCCCGCCGCTTAATTGAATGCCGCGTTCACCAACAATTGTTTCAAAACCTTGCGGAAAAGACGTGATGAAATCAAATGCATTCGCTTTTCGCGCTGCTTCTTTTATCTCTTCAAAATTCGCAGATGGTTTTCCGTACAAAATATTTTCGCGAATAGTTCCACCAAACAAAATCACTTCCTGTGGAACGAATGCCATCTGACTTCTCAGCTCGGTAAGTGAATATTCTGACGATGGTTTTTCATCGAATTTTATCATGCCATTTACCGGCAAATAAAACTGTTGAAGCAACGATGCTATGGTTGATTTCCCAGAACCGGAAGAACCGACAAGAGCTATCTGTTGGCCTGGTTCAACGTGAAATGAAACATCTTTCAGCACTTCCACATCCGGGCGCGACTGATAATGAAAACTTACACGATCAAAGGTGATCGATCCACTCAATGAATCAGCTGGAGTTACCTCTTTCAGATCGATTCTTTCAGTAGAAAAACTCAAAATTTCCATCACACTTTCTATCACACCAATGCTTCGTTGCAATGTTCCCATTTGTGCTGCAAGTCCGCCAATAGAGCCTGCTACAAGACCTGTGATGAATACGAATTTTCCCAATACGTCCTTCTGAAGCTCGCCAATATCCTGCAGATGCGCACCTACACCCATGACCAATCCCAATGCACCAAACAAAAAGATGATAATAAAGGTTCCGAACATTCCACGCCAAACTGCGCCTTTCAATGCAATGTCTTTAATGCCGAGAATACTCGTCCCGAATCTGTTCGCCTCGAATTGCTCATTGGCAAAACTCTTCACATTCACAATTCCGGTAAGAGATTCATTGACGATAACACTGCTCTCTGCTACCTTGTCTTGCGTTTGCTTACCTAGTTTGCGGATAAATCTTCCAAATACCACCATCACGATAATGATGACCGGCAGACTACAAAGCATAACAAGGGTGAGTTTATAGGAATAAGAAACGAGCCATCCCACTCCAACAACAATGATCACCGTTTGACGGATAAACTCCGCCATTGTATTGGTGAGCGTTTCTTGAATTGTTGTGATATCACTTGAAAGACGGCTAGTCAAATCACCGACGCGTCGCTCATTGAAGAATTGCATTGGCATGCGGATGATTGTGCTGTATGCGTCTTTGCGCAAAACGAGCATTGCATTCTCCGTCACATAAGAAAAAATGTAAACCCTGAAAAAAGAGAATACACCTTGAACAATAAGCAGAATTACGAGAGCTGTGAGAACTTGACCGGTTGTGCCCCATGAAGAAGCTACATCGAGTTGATCAACCATGCGTGTCATCATCGATCCGCCGGCTAGATCACCACCTAACTCAGGACTTACGAGTTGGCCAAGAAGTGCCGTGATCACTATCACCAGCAAACCTGAAACTACCAGTAAGAGTAACCCTATGGAAAATAAAAACCAGTAGGGCTTGAGGTATTTAAAAACACCGAGAGCCCTTATAAAAGACTCCCGGGAAATTTTTTTCTTTTCGGATTTCTGATCTGCCTCCACCTTTCGCGTTATTGGGATATTAAGTTGCGAAAGTAGTTGTGCAGCTATCTGCTATGTAATAAGAATGTCAGCCTTTCTTTTTCTTCTTGTTCTTTTTGTCAAGATCCTTCTTAATCTTCACAAAGTACTTATTAAGCTCTTCGGTCTTACGTCCGGTGAATTCGAAGTCAGGCGAAATCTCATCCATTTCTGCATCATACCTGATATTAACGAATGGCGTGTTCAACATTGGGAACTCCACTCCTTCTATTGGTCTGAAAAGACCCATATCGAGCGTAACTGTTCGCGGTTTTCTTTCTTTCGGAAATTGTGTGGCATCTACAGCAACTTTCTTATTGACAAAAGCAGCTCCGCCGAACCACACCTCATAGGAATGGCCTAGTGGCAAGAAGAATTCGTATGCGCCTGCAGCATCTGTAAAAAAAGCTACAAAAAGCTCATGATCCTGATAAACTACGACTTGAACATCGGAAGCCTTTTTTTCATTTTCCGTGATCATGTCAACTTCATATACGCTTCCTTTAAGCATATAATAATCGCCGTTGGAATCATCCTTTTTGCTCCTCTGAGCAATTGACGAAATTGTCAATAGGATGATTAGTATAGAGGTGGAGAAAATACCTTTCATTGGATTAAAGGAATAAATTGTTATTGATAGTGAAGATTTTTGAGTGAAAGAATTTGATTGGAAATGTGGTTATCTGCCATTGGCAATTAGAACCCCGGTTACACGACTGTTCATTTGATCTGCGTAATCCATGTCCCACTCAATTGTTCCCTTTTTGCGATTGAATCGCGCAATAGCCACAGGAGTATATGTCATGAAGTCCATACCAATAAATCCTTTGTCTTTAAATATGGAAATATCCAGGTCGAGGTTGACCACGCCAAACTCGGCAGCTTGTGAAAATCCTTTGGCGTCTACTTCAATAACTTTGGTGACATAAGGAGCCTTACCGAATTTTAGTCGGTAGGAAGGATAAAAGAACAGGCTGATGCTGTATTTGCCTTTTGGACCACTCTCCAGCGTTGTGATGAGTTCATCACCCGACCATATCTCAATAGGAATGCCCATCATTGGCTTCTCGGTTGAATCTATCAGGTCTAATTCAAAGACTTGCCCATGAAAGGTGAAGCTTTTGATGTTTCCTTGTGCATGCATCATAAATGATGTCATGACAATTAACGTGGTTGCGACTAAATTTTTCATTTTCGAGCTAATGTTGATTGGTTGCTTATACCTATCAAGCTCAAAAAAGTTTCGCCGGATGAAATGATTCTAGTCCTTAGGCTTGCGTCGCTCAGGTTTTTCACTGAAGAAATATCGGAAGTCGGCTGTGAGATAATTTCCTCTGAGTAAACCAACGGAGCGACTTGGAACATTGTTCCTTTCTACTGTAATTCTCGTGACGCCGATGTGTGTAAAAGGCCTGTGATAAGAGGCCCCAAAATAAAAATAGCCCGACTCTCTTGTTCGCCATTCAAAACCATAGTTGGCCAATAATGCCACCTGCACCCATTTGTTCTTCCATGTTTTTTGAGTGAAATCATAAACGGCTGAGTCTTGTCGAATAAAATTGGAGGTCTCAATATTCGAAGGGTAAACATCAAGTGAAAATCCACCACTTGCATTCATGTATAATTTCTCCCCCAGTTTTACAAACACGATGGCTTGAACAGGAATTTCATAGCAGATGTATCGAAAGTTGAGGTCTTGTTTTTCCTTCAAACCCGGATAATCAAAATGCAAAGTATAGTTGCGCTGAACCAGACAAATACCCGTTTCAAAACTCCACATATTTGTGATTCCACGGCGAATGACCATTCCGAAATTCCATCCCAGGCGTTGCTGAAAATTCACTTTCATGACATCGGTTTCTATGTCGTCGGTTCCTGTGGTGAAAAAGGAATTCGGTATCATAGGCTTCACCTGAATACCGAATGTAGTGACGTTCAATTGAGCGAATAAGCCTTTGCTGCAAACGAGCATAGCAACAAGCAATGTCAATTTCATTGCCCAACATTTCAACATCGATTCTATCCTTACTCTACTATCCATTCAGTTACATACTCCAAAGGTTTGCGATGTTGAACAGGCCAATCGCCTGTAGGATAACCAATGTAAAAAAGACCAAGACATCTATCCTTCTCTCCAAGACTCAGAAACTTGTTCATTTCAACAGAATAAATATACCCGGGTGACGACCAGTAACATCCCAATCCATAGGCCGTGCATGTCAACATCATATTCTGCACACTGCAAGCTACGGCTTCAATTTCTTCGATCTCCGCAATTTTCTCTGTTTGATCACGCTCCATGCATATCACAATCAAGGCAGAAACCGTCTGCATTCTTAGTGTCAACCGATCCATTTTCGCCTGACTGAACTTCTGCTCACTTGTTTTAGCTTGATACAAAGTCGGTAAAAAATTCTCCAATTTTTTCATCCCATCACCCATAAAAACTTTATACCTCCAAGGCTGGGTGAGGCCATGAGTCGGCGCCCAGGTTCCATTCGTCAGTATTTGTTCTATCTGTTCACGGTGCACTTTCCTTTCACTATATCGCTCCGGAGGAAGTGAACGTCTGTTGCGAATGAGCTGCGTTATTTCACTTAGATTGTATTTCATGTTGCATCAACTAAAGTTGTCAAAACTAATATGCGATTCAAGTTTGAAAATTTATTGCAGTACACAAGTTGCGTTTGAATAATTATCATTGCCTACTTAAAATATTTCTGCATCGCTTTTTTTGATGCCGAAAAAATCAAATATTCGAACTCAACACAATGAAGACATTCGTCATAACCGGCGCAGGATCAGGAATCGGGAGAGCAACAGCAATGGTGCTCGCAAGTGCGCAAGATGTTCGACTCCTTCTGGTTGGGAGAAATGAAAACTCACTGAAGGAAACAAAACAACTCTTAGATCGGCCCGAAGATCATCTGATTGCAGCACTGGATATTCGAGATGCAGCATCATGGAAAAACGCATTGGATTTACATAAGGCCGTAACATTGAATATTTCAGGTGTATTTGCCAATGCAGGAATCGGTGGAGAAAACCACTATGGCGAAAACGACAGGTGGTCGGAGATCATCTCCATCAATCTCGATGGCAGCTATGTCACTATTATGGAGTTGCTTCCTTTCCTTAAGAAATCCAATGAAACCTTTCGCAACATTGTGATTGCATCCTCTTGCCTTGCTCGATTTGGCGTACCTAATTACACAGCCTACTGCACTGCAAAGGCCGGGTTGCTTGGACTTACCAAAGCACTTGCGGTGGAGCTCGCCTCTGATAAAATTCTGATCAATTCGATTTGCCCTGGCTGGGTAGAAACTGAAATGTCGAAAGCGAGTATTCAAAAACTCGCCGACCGTCAAAACATGAGCTATGAAAAAACTTTTTCCGAACAAATGTCCTATGTTCCACTCAATCGTATCTCGCAGCCGGAAGAAATTGGTCGACTCGTTCGTTTTCTTTTTTCTAATGACCAGACATCCATCACCGGACAAGGCATAGACATCAACAATGGATCATTTATGCTCTAAAATAATGAGGAAAAATTACTCCATTGCTTTATTGGTATCAATGCTCGTTTGTGCTACCGCAATTTCGCAGGTAAATGAAGATTCGCTCATACTGCAAAGAATTCACACTGAAATTCTCACCAATGCGGGCTGTTATGAAAATCTCCGGTATCTCTGTAAAAATATTGGCAACAGACTTGCCGGCTCTGAAAGCGCTGAAAATGCTATCAGCTGGGGAAAACAAACGTTGATGCAAATCCATCCTGACAGTGTTTTTCTGATGCCTGTTGAAGTGCCGCATTGGACCAGAGGCAACAGAGAATATTGTCACTATGAGTTTACCGGAACAACCGGCACATCTCAAAGTGAAAAACCTGCGATTACTGCCTTAGGTGGTTCTGTCGGAACACCCGGAATCATTAGCGCCAAGGTGGTTGAGGTCAAATCATTTGAGGAGCTCGAAGCTTTGGGTGAAAAAAATGTCAAGGGAAAAATTGTTTTCTTCAATAAAGCAATGGATGCGGCACTTATCAATACCGGAGCGGCCTATGGAGGTGCCTATCCTATTCGAGGAAAAGGCCCCAGCGAAGCTGCCAAATATGGCGCTGTTGCATGCATTATCAGATCCCTCACCCTTGCTGATGACAATTATCCGCACACGGGTGCTACCAGTTACACTGATAGTATTCCAAAAATTCCTGCTGCAGCGCTGAGCGCTGTGGCATCAAGAAAACTGAGTGCTGATCTTGCCGCACATCCAGATCTGCTTTTCAATCTAGAACTTTCCTGCATTGCCATGCCTCGTGTTATACAAGCCAATGTAATCGCGGAGATTCGTGGTTCTGAATTTCCTGATGAGTATATCACCATTGGTGGTCACCTTGATTCATGGGACATTGGTGAAGGCGCACACGACGATGGAACAGGCATAGTTCAGTCAATAGAAGTATTGCGCACTTTAATAGCCTTAGGCTATCAGCCAAGACATACTATTCGCGCTGTATTGTTCATCAATGAAGAATTCGGTAACGATGGCGGCGAAACTTATGCCGCCACGTGTAAGGAACAAGGACTTATTCATGTTGCCGCTATAGAAAGCGATGCGGGAGGATTTTCTCCTTTGGGATTCAATTGCGATTTGAACGACACTCAGTTTGAGCAATTCAAGTCGTGGGAAAAACTTCTAGAACCGTATAACATCAATCGTGTTCGCCGCGGTGGAAGTGGTGTTGACATCCGACCTTTGAAGGATGAACGCGTGGCGCTATTTGGATTGCACGTGGATGGACAGCGCTATTTCGACTATCACCATTCCAATAACGATCGGTTTGAGAATGTGAATAAACGAGAGCTTGAATTGGGAGCTGCGGCAATCACATGCCTTGTATACTTGATTGACAGGACAGGCATCCCGGCAAACAAATAGATGAAAGGCGTCAATATTGATCTCAAAAATTCGTGTAGGATTTATAGATTCATTCGCTTTTAATGGCTTTCAATCGAAAAAAGCGGTTTCATTTGCAGTTCCAAATTTTATTTCCAAATCACATGAAGAAACATTTACTACTATTTGCATTTGCTCTGCTGACATGCGGCGCACTCAACGCTCAGGTTTATTTAACTGAAAATTTCAACGGTGCCGGCACTGATTTACCAATCGGCTGGAGTTTCACTACAGCTGATGCTACAAGCAACGGTTGGTTGAGAGACATATCTGCTACTTTGAGTAGCACTTCGTTGACATTTCCAAACAACACAACGAAAATCCTTGGAACCAACGACGATGCTTGCGATTGCAACAAAAGCGCAGACCGCATCATTTTGCCTTCCGTTGATTTGACTTCAGCGGTTGCTCCATACCTTGTTTTTGATAAATTTTATCGCATGGGCACATACCAGGGCGCAACTGAATCTGCTAAGCTTGAGGCTTCTACAGACGGTGGAACAACATGGACGACTGTGACTACTATCCCTGGAAATCCTGCATCTGCCGGTTGGGTGACTGTAGCTTATGCACTTGCAGCTTATGCTGGTCAGTCTGATGTTAAACTTTCAATTCTTTACAACGACAACGGTGGTTGGTTGTGGGGTTTTGGAATAGATAACCTATCTATACAAGAGCAGCCAACAGGTTTGAACCTTGCTGTAACCACTCTTACTGCTGCTCCAATTAACAGCGCTATTCCTGCTATGACACCGGCAACTATGGTGCCTACAGGTCGTGACATCTACTTCCGCGTTGGTCTTACAAACACCAATGGAACAGCTGTTACTTCTTGCACAGTGACTGTAAGTAACGGAACAACTACAGTGAGTCAAAATCTAACTGGTCTTACATTGGCTTGGTTGGGAAATACTGCTGTAACTCTTACGAATCCTATTCCTGCAGCAAGTGGGTCAAATAACTACACGGTAACGATTTCTAATATCAACGGTGGAACTGATGAGAACTCAACAGATAACACTGCTTCTTCTTTAGCGATTTCAGGTGTGACGTTGCATGCCGACAAAGCTGTTTTGGTTGAAGAAGCTACCGGAACATGGTGCGGATGGTGTGTTAGAGGAACTGTTATGATGGACTACATGACTGAAATGTATCCGGACAACTTCATCGGTATCACGGTTCACAATGGTGATCCAATGGTTCTTGCTGCCTATGACACCTGGATTGGTGGACAAATCGGTGGATACCCTTCAATTTTGGCTGATCGCGATGGTTCAGAATATGACCCATTGGACATGGAGTCAAAGACTGTAGAATTTGCTTCTCAGGCTCCTGAAGCTACAGTTGGTGTAACTCATTCTATTACCGGTAATCAACTTACTGTAAACGTATCCGCTACATACAACCAGAATCTTAACGGTGATTACCGTTTCAATGTTGTTCTTGTAGAAGATCACCTCAGCGGAACAGGAGCTACCTGGAACCAAACGAACTATTATGCAAACAATGCTTACGGACCAATGGGCGGATATGAGTCTGCACCAGCTTCTGTTACAGGATTATTCTATGACCACGTAGGTCGTGCATTGCTCGGAGGTACTACAGGTACAGCTGGTAGCTTGCCTGCTAGCGGAACTGCCGGTTCTACATACACTTACACTTACACTACAACTGTGAACTCAACTTGGAATCTTGGTTACTTGCGTCCGGTTGTGATGATGACCAACTTCGCAACTGGTAGAGTTGTAAACGCTAAGCGTTCTCAACTTGCAATTGCTGTGAATGAGGTTCCAACACTTGACAATTCGTTGATTGTTTACCCTAACCCAAGCAATGGTGTAATCAACATCTCCGCTAACATGGAAAATGCTCGCAAAGCGAACATTCGTGTTTATTCAGCTACGGGTGAGTTGGTATTGAACCAGAATGTTCAGGACATCCGTTTCAGCAATGTGCTCGATCTTCAGGCATATGGCAGCGGACTTTACACTATCATGATTGATTCAGAGGGATTCTCTGCAACACGTCGTGTAACTGTTACGAAATAGTCTGTACTCAATCAGATAACGAAAAGGCTGTCTCAAAAGGACAGCCTTTTTTTTGTTCGGGCGATGCTAAAGTGGTTCACCCTCTTGGGTTGTATTGTAATATTTTTGAGTGAATGAAGGATGATTCAAAAAATGAGAGCACTGGTATTTGCTGTATTTGCGGCACTTTTGGTAAGCTAACTGATGAACATATACCGCCAAAAGCTTCTGGCAACAACAAACCAGTCAGGGTGCAAGGTCATGAGCACCTTTTTGATAAAACTAGCAGGAAATTCGGTAGTACTCAAAAAAGCAACAAAGGCTACGTGCAGAAGAGATTATGTAGCAACTGTAACAGTTTTTTTGGTAGTAATTACGTTCAATCGTTTCTGGGTTTTTCAGAAGAAATCAAAAGACAATTGATTGACGGTAACCCAAATCATACGGGTAATAAATTTCGAGTTCAGATTCGACCGCTTGCTATTTACAAGCAGATATTAGTAATGCTGACTGTTGTTTCTAATGGTCAATTCGATGAGCCATTGAAAAGCCAAATCAAAAATTTCCTGTTAGAGAAGCGAAGCATGGACAAACCAGAAGGACTGTCTATACTTCTGTACAATTCATTACAAATAAAACCCAGATTTTTGGGGGTGCATGTAATTTCTAGTCCATCTGGGATTCAGAAATGCGCACAGATAGTATATCCACCATTTGGCTTTGACATGTTCCTGGGTGAGTACCCAGAAAATTCGTTGAAGTTGAACATTGATTTATTTTCAACAATTGACTTTGACCAAGAGGTTGATGTTGAAATTTCTTTGGGGATTGTAAATGAGAAATCAGTTTTCGGGATTTAGTTCAAGATTAAGCTATAGTCATACCGTGACACAGGCCGTTTCAAAAAATTGGTCTGATTTGGCCGATTTACCCGTGCCATAAATAACCACCCTATATTTGGCACATTAGGAAAATCTTTCTACATTTGTCCGAAGAAAAAAGCAGGACATGAAAGCGCGATATATACGAGTGAGCACAATCAATCAGAATGAAGCCCTTCAAGTTGCTAAACAACATGTGGACGAACAAGTATTCCTAGATAAGATAAGTGGTGCTATTCCCTTTGCTGAAAGACCAGAAGCCAAAAAACTATTGAATGCGATAAAAACAGGTGAAATCCGATATATAAGCACCAGCAGCATTGACCGCTTGGGACGCTCTACCCTCAACGTATTAGAGGTTATTCAAGGCTTTACCAGTGCTGGAGTGGTCTTGAAAATTGACAATCTTGGATTGGAGTCAATGGTAGAGGGTAAAGAAAACCCCACCTTCAAACTTATTATGAGTGTATTGGCCAACATTGCAGAGATGGAACGTGCTGCACTTCGTGAACGTCAATTGGAAGGAATTGAAGAAGCCAAAAAACACGGAGTGTATAAAGGGAGGATAAAAGGCACAACTGAGTCTAATGAGGAGATAATGCAGAAATATCCAGAGGTTGTAAGATTTATCCGAATGAAAAAACCATTGCGAGACATTGCCAGTAGATGTGCAGTGTCTCTTGGAACCGTTCAAAAGGTTAAAAAATTGCATAATTTCGCATGATAGAAATGTGTCACAACCATGAATCCACTAGACCAGTTAATTAAAAAAGAACTCAACGACAAGTTAAGAGCTCTAGAAGAACACTTCGAAGCCGATTTTCTAAGTTATTATGGACCAATCTATGGCGGCTTAGAAAACATTTATTTACAGCTAGTAGAGACGTTGGCTGCTGACCATCAAAAAAGAAACAGATTATGCGTTCTATTGACCACAGGTGGTGGTAGCGCAGAAGTTGTTGAGAGATGTGTAAATATTATTCGCAATCACTACAATGAAGTTTTTTTCATCGTACCAGATTACGCATACAGCGCTGGTACAATCTTTTGCATGAGCGGAGACCGAATTTATATGGATTACTATTCTGTTCTTGGGCCAATTGACCCTCAGGTAATGAACAAGGAGGGAAAATGGGTTGCTGCTCTGGGGTATCTGGACAAAATCAATGAGCTTATCGTTAAAGCGCAAAACGGCACGTTAACTGACGCTGAGTTTGTGGTTTTTAAAGACTTCGACTTGGCTGAGATAAAGGGGTATGAACAAGCAAAAGAGCTTACGATAAGCTTGCTGAAGAACTGGTTGGTTCAATATAAATTCCAAAATTGGAATACCCATAGAACAACCAACCCTGGAAGTCCAGTGACACAAGATGAGAAAATACAAAGAGCAGAAGAAATAGCGACCATGTTAAATCAAACGAGTCGATGGAAGACTCATGGAAGACCAATCAATTTAAAAACGTTGCAAGAGATGAGGCTGGATATTGAAGATTACGGTACTCAAGCTGAACAACAAAAATCAACTCTTATTCGTTCATACTACCAACTGCTAGCAAATTACATTGGAACTAAGTTTCCTACATTTGTCCACACCAGAAACTTTATTTAAACATGCAATCCACTGAAGCGCAAATAATTGCAGCCATAAAAGAGCGCGAAGCCAAGAATTCAAATAACGAGCAAGTTCTGCGTCTTGAAGATGCGAATGAGTTATTTGAGCAACTGGTTAGCCGAGGTGTTGTTCGCAAACGCGGCTACAACTTAGTTGGCGCCGATAGTGTTAACGCATATAGGTTTCAATTTGAAGTTCAGTCATAGAATCATTTTGCAAGTAACGATAACGGAGGGAGGCAACATGTCTCCCTTTTTTCTTAGCTTTTCTTACCAAGCAAAAAAATAGCATATTTGATGAAATAAGGTATGATTTGGGTATGCTGGAAATTCCGTCTAAACTGACCACCTAATTCCGTTTCAAATTGACCAGCGAATTCCGGGTGAAACTGACCACTGAATTCCGGCTCAAATTGACCAGTC
>JAYTOA010000179.1:0-15642 GCA_043748015.1 Flavobacteriales bacterium | reverse complement strand
TCACTGAATCGACGACGTCTGCGTTCTTCTATTGTCATGATGGTTGAAATTTAAAACTTTTCCACAAGTTTTGTGTCAACCTATTTCATGAGACAACATTAGTGAGTGGTCGCGGGTTCTTAGTTATTGAGTTATTGAGTTATTGGGTAATTAAGATATTGAATGCCGGTGGTAAATGCTATAAGCTGAATTCTGTTAGAGCCAAGAATTTTAGTTATTGCTTAAGAATATTTTATGCGGATTTGCGCAGATGAGGTAGCAGATTTTTAGGATTTGAACTTCAAGTGAAATGATTTGAAAAATCAGCGGATATCTGCTACCTCATCTGCGCAAATCTGCGTGAGCTATTGCAGGGTATGTGAAGTTTGTATTGTACCCTTGCGCACAAATCAAAACCATCACCTTATGAGATCACTACTATCACTCATTTTTGCGTTGCTCTTTATCAATGGCATCGCACAATACGAAATTCCAAACAGCAGTTTCGATAATTGGAGTACCAACTTAATGTGGAGTAATCCTGATTCATTTGAGACCAGTAATTTTCAATCGTATTTTGATTATGGTGCTGCTACAGTTGTGAAATCACCGGCAGCACACGGAGGAATGTTCTGTGCGATGTTAAGAACGGAGCAAGAATACAATGCCGCTATTTCTATAGGTACTCCCGGGAATGAAGGATTTTTGAATGCCATGACATTTGTTGGTGCACCTGATTCTCTAGTGCTTTGGGCGAATTATGACATTGCTGATGGAGATAATGCCACCATCGTGGCTATGCTTCAGTTGAACGGAGTGGTATTGGCGAGTGTATGGATAACGCCATCCGGTACAAGCAATGGTTATGAGCGTTTCAGTTTCCCATTCACATATGCAGGCATTGAAGTTCCAAATGAATTAGGTTTTATGGCTGTCAATACATCTTTCGACAACCCTCAACAATCCAGTGTTCTGTTCATTGATGATATTGAATTTATTTATAGTGTGCAAGCAGGCCAATCATTTCCAAATGGTGATTTCGAAAACTGGACAGACCAGTCGACAACAGAACCTGACAGCTGGACATCGAGCAATATTAACACACTACCTTATCCCTCAGCATCATCGTCCACAGATGCAGTAAGTGGCCTGAGTGCTCGAATTGAATCACAACCTATCATGTTTTCTAAAGGCGGTAGTTTTGGATATGTGCTATTGGGAGATCTCAACTCCGACGTGTGCGGTGCCGGTGCGATTGAACTTGATGGTATCAGTATTCCAATGGGTGTGAGCGGTATGTACAAATACATTCCGGCGGCCGAAACAAACGATAGCGCATCAGTATTTTTTTCTTATGACTATTACGATGAAGCTCTTGAAAACTGTGAGAACAGATTGGAGTGGGTGACTACTTTGCCGGCAGCTATCGAGTGGACAGCTTTCAATGTGAATCTACCATTCGAAATGTATTCACAGTGGTGTTTCAGTCCATTGTTTCCTGATTATTTCAGTCTTGGTTTTGCATCTACTATTGTTGCTCTGCAGGGTGAATTGCAAGGTCAGGTAGGAAGTGTTCTCTACATTGATGATCTTAGCTTAACAATAGACTTCTGTTGGCCAGTAATTGAGCATGAGAAAATTTCATTTGAACTTTTCCCCAATCCCGCAACAGACAGATTGCGCATCAGCAATATGCCAAATGGCAACAATGAAATCACCATTATCAATGCATTGGGTAAAGTGATATCATCTCAGAAATGCAACGCATCAACGAAGGAATTGGATATCACGGATCTTCCTGAAGGGCAGTATTTTGTTCGCATTGTGAATGGAGAGCAGTCGTTGGGAAAGGCGTTCATCAAAACGAATTGATCAGAGATAGTTCCTTGTTCCTAGTTCCTAGTTCGCGAGAACTTTTTCTGTTGATGAATCGCAGAGTTTGACGTGAAATTCAAAATTGTAATTTGAATTTTGTTGAATGGCATTCTTTATTCAAGCGAAATTTCAAATCAATCTCTTTGAAATACTTCTAGAACAAACTCACGCGAACAAGGAACAAGGAACTTTCCGATGAATCTATGAGCCTTAAGTGTTGAAGTGAAACTGTTTATGAACGGCGTCGTATATTCGCGCCAGGAATTGATCGATTTCTTTCAGGACTGATGTTGCTAACGACATTGGATTCCGTCACCTGAACGTTCTGCATCATTTCAACGCAGATCTTATTCAGCGACATATTTATTACACAAAAAACATACATGACATTTGAATCATTGGGTTTAATCGAACCCTTATTAAAAGCCTTGCAAAAAGAAGGCTACGAAACACCCACGCCTATTCAGGCAGCTGCCATACCGGTTGTTCTGGAAGGCAGAGACCTACTAGGCTGCGCTCAGACTGGTACAGGAAAAACGGCGGCATTTTCGCTTCCTATCATCCAGATACTTCACGACAAAAAGCATACGCGTCACGGGAAGCATCATATCAAAGTTCTGATACTTACACCAACGCGCGAGCTCGCTATACAAATTGGCGAAAGCATGAACGCATACGGACACTTCGCTGGATTGCACAGCACAGTAATTTTCGGCGGTGTCGGTCAACATCCGCAAACAGTGGCCCTGAGAAAGGGAGTTGACATACTTATTGCTACACCGGGCAGATTACTCGACCTGATGAATCAGGGTTATGTGGATCTCAAGCAACTTGAAATTTTCGTGCTCGATGAAGCAGATCGCATGCTCGATATGGGTTTCATTCACGACGTGAAAAAAGTAATCGCAAAAATTCCACCGAAACGTCAGACACTGTTCTTCAGTGCTACAATGCCACCAGAAATCGCGAAGCTTTCTCAAACCATTCTTCATCAGCCGGTGAAGGTTGAAGTCACGCCACCTTCTTCTACTGTGAAGACTATCACTCAAAAGCTTTTCTTCGTTGAGAAAGCTGATAAACGCGGATTGCTCATTCACTTACTTCAAGATAAAAGCATCGAGCGCGCTCTCATTTTCACCAGAACAAAACACGGTGCAAACAAGGTAGTGAAAGATTTGCAAAAGGCGAACATCCAAGCTGAAGCCATTCATGGTAATAAATCGCAAAACGCGCGTCAACTTGCGTTGAAGAATTTCAAGGATAAAACAACACGTGCTTTGGTCGCAACAGACATCGCAGCTCGCGGTATCGACATCGACGATCTCGCAATGGTTATCAACTATGAAATTCCGAATATTCCGGAAACATATGTTCATCGAATCGGAAGAACCGGCAGAGCCGGAGCAAGTGGTGTTGCCATTTCTTTTTGCGAAATGGAAGAACGTGCCTATTTGAAAGACATACAGAAGCTGATAGGATTTCAGATTCCAGTTTCCACTGATAAGTTTCACTCTTCTTCCATGCCTGCTCCGTCTGGAGACAGCAGTGAAGGCGGAAGTCAACGAAGTGATACGCGCAGACCGGGTCAACGTCCGGGACAACGACCAGGCGGATCACGTCCAGGTGGACAAAACGGAAATGCACGTCTTGCAAAGAAGAAACCGGGATTCTGGACAAAGAAAAAATCTTCTGGTGGTTCCGGAGGTGGGTCGTCTTCGCCAGCCGGTGGTAATTATTGATCTGAATCGAATACAATATTAAAAGGGCCGAAAGGCCTTTTTTTCGTTAACGGTTATTAAGTAATTGAGTTATTGCGCGAGCGGCGTAAATGATCGTATGCGGGTGCTTCTCTCTTATAATAGTCGGTAATGATTAGGTCATGAGAATATGGATCGTTCTCATAATATAAGTAGCCGCGCTTCAGCAATAACTCAATAACTCAATAACTAATAACAATTTTGTCTTGAGAGTGTAGGGTACCTTTCTACAGCGCACAGCGCCGCTCGCGCAATAACTCAATAATTTAGTAACACAATTATCAAAGACAACTCTTCTTTACCCTTATCTCAAATCAATACTAAGTTCACTGTAAAGTGTGAACTTTGTGTTTGAAAAACAGTGAGCAATTCGCTCTGCGATAATGGATAGAAAAAAATTCTTAACTCTAATGGCCGGAGGTGCCGGACTTGCCGCAATGGGATCGATAAAATCAATGGGCGAATTCTTTAGTGAGGAAGACTCCAAAATGCCAGTGCTCTTTGTTGGACACGGCTCACCGATGAATGGAATTGAAGACAATGTTTTCAGTAATTACTGGAAGCAACTTGCGAAAGAAATTCAAATTCCGAAGGCGGTGATTTGTGTTTCGGCGCATTGGCTCACAAGCGGAACTTATATTACAGCAATGGATTCACCCAAGACGATTCACGACTTTGGCGGATTTCCACAGGAACTTTTCGATGTACAATACCCTGCGCCGGGTAGTCCCAAGATTGCGGAAGAAACAAGTAAGAGTTTTCACAGCACGCAGGTTGGACTGGATCACGAATGGGGTCTCGATCATGGCACGTGGAGCATCATGAAACACATGTATCCTAAGGCAACTATTCCGGTGCTTCAATTGAGTATCGACTATAATAAACCGCCACAATACCATTATGAACTTGCCCGAGAATTGGCATTCCTGCGTAAACGGGGTGTATTGATAATAGGGAGTGGCAACATGGTGCACAATTTGCGGATGGTTGATTTCAATAAACTTAACGAGCCATCATTTGGTTTCGATTGGGCAATAGAGATGAATACCATTTTCAAGCAAAAAATTTCCAGCGGTGATCACAAGGCACTTATCGAATATGAGAAATTGAATAGCGCTGCGAAGTTGGCTATACCAACTCCAGATCACTACTATCCCCTGCTCTATTCATTGGCGTTGCAGGATGACAAAGACAAAGTCAGTTTTTTCAATGACACGGCAGTTGGCGGATCTTTGACTATGACAAGTGTGAGGATTGGGTAGACTAGATTATCGTTGATCGTGGAGAAACCACTCAGCGTATGAAGTTGGTGTTTCTTCCAAACGCATCTTCACGAGGTTCACATTGGACGGTAATTCTGCAGCAATTAATTCTCTGAAGTGCAGCATAAGATTTTCGCATGAAGGTTGAAATGGCAAGAGAATTACTTGTTCGAAATGTTCCGGCAAAAAACTATCTACAGAATATGGTGCGTCTTTGTGCAATACCAAAGCGTGATCGAATTTGCTGATCACTTTGTCTTTGGTGATCTGCTTGATCACTCCAAAATCTATCACGAGACCTTGTTCAGGAACATTGGGCGTGTTGTTGATTTTTCCTGCCACAGTTACATGTAAATGATAAGTGTGACCATGAATGTTTTTACACGGACCATCGTACCCGAAAAGGGCATGAGCCATATCAATGGTGAAGACTTTTGTAACGCGAACTGTATCTTGTAGCATGATTCTTAAGTGCTGCAAATGTAAGTCCCTGTAAAGCCATATTGACTTTTGTCTCGGCTGAAATTGCTCTTACCTTCGCCCACTCAAGCTACACAAGTACATTATGCAGGTTACCGCTCCCTATACTCCGAAGAATAAAATTCGCATTGTCACAGCCGCCAGTCTTTTTGATGGCCATGATGCTGCCATCAACATTATGCGGCGCATCATCCAAAGCACGGGATGCGAGGTCATACATCTTGGTCACGACAGAAGCGTTGAAGAGGTTGTCAATTGCGCGATACAGGAAGATGCGCAGGCCATCGCGATGACTTCGTATCAAGGCGGTCACACAGAATACTTCAAGTATATGCACGACCTCTTGAAGGAGAAAGGCGCCGGACACATCCGGATTTTTGGTGGTGGTGGTGGTACAATTTTACCTTCTGAGATCAAAGAACTGCAGGAATACGGCGTTACTAGAATTTATCATCCGGATGACGGTCGATCAATGGGATTGCAGGGAATGATCAATGACCTTGTTCAGAAGAGCGATACGCCGGCGGGATTCCATCTCAATGGTGAAGTCGGACATCTAAGTGTGAACGATCCCGGTTCTATTGCAAGATTGATATCCGCCGCAGAAAATTATCCGGATCAGCACAAAGCTGAACTCGACAAGGTTCGTGAGCTGGCTTCGAAAATAAAAACTCCTGTTTTGGGAATTACAGGAACAGGTGGTTCTGGAAAATCATCCATGGTAGATGAAATTGTTCGTCGCTTCCTTCTGGATTTTCCTGAGAAAAATATTGGACTCATCTCTGTTGATCCTTCCAAAAGAAAAACCGGTGGCGCATTGCTGGGGGATCGCATACGCATGAACAGCATCAGTAATCCGCGTGTGTATATGCGCTCGCTTGCTACACGTCAGAGCAATCTCGCACTGAGCAAACATGTTGCTGAAGCTGTTGCGATATTGAAAGCTGCGAAGTTTGATTTAGTCATTCTCGAGACTTCCGGTATTGGTCAAAGTGATACCGAGATCATGGATCACAGCGACGTTGCGCTATATATCATGACGCCTGAATTCGGTGCAGCAACGCAATTGGAAAAGATCGACATGCTGGACTTTGCTGATGTTGTTGCGGTAAATAAATTTGATAAGCGTGGAGCTCTCGATGCGCTGCGCGATGTGCGCAAACAGTTCAAACGCAATCATCAATTGTGGGATGCGGATGATGATTCACTGCCTGTTATAGGAACAATCGCATCACAATTCAACGATCCGGGAACGAATCAACTTTACTTGAAACTCATCTCGACAATTGAAGCGAAAACCGGTGGTAAACTGAAATCTACTTTTGCAGAGACCGCTGAATTGAGCGAGAAGATTTTCATCATTCCGCCGAATCGAACTCGTTACCTGAGTGAGATCAGCGAGAGCAATCGCGGTTACGATAGTTGGGCTGCGAGTCAGGCGGAGATTGCCGATAAGCTTTATTCTGTACACAACAGTATTCAATTACTTTCAGATGGTTCAGGTAAACAAGGAGTGAAATCTTCCGACACAGATGAAGATGTTTTGAAAGCGCTGAACGCAATATTCGACAGAATTAAACTCGACCTTGACCCACACAACTGGGAGATACTGCAGACGTGGGCTAAGAAACGTCAAACGTATAAGAATGCAGAATACAAATTTTCTGTTCGTGATAAAGAAATAAAAATTGAAACGCACACCGAATCGCTTTCCCACCAGATGATTCCGAAAGTGGTCACTCCCTCCTATCGTTCATGGGGAGATATATTGAAATGGGTATTGCAGGAAAATGTTCCCGGAGAATTTCCATACGCTGCCGGACTATTCCCATTCAAACGTGAGGGTGAAGATCCTACGCGGATGTTCGCAGGTGAAGGCGGACCGGAAAGAACGAACAGAAGGTTTCACTACGTGAGTCTTGGTATGCCGGCGAAACGACTTTCCACAGCTTTCGATAGTGTTACACTCTATGGGCACGATCCGGATATGCGTCCTGATATTTATGGTAAAGTTGGAAACAGCGGTGTGAGTATTTGTTGTCTCGACGATGCGAAGAAATTGTACTCAGGTTTTGATCTCAGTGATCCGAAGACCTCGGTGAGTATGACGATCAACGGTCCGGCGCCGATGTTGCTGGCGTTCTTTATGAATGCGGCGATTGATCAGAATTGTGAGAAGTATATCCGCGCCAATGATCTTTTGAATGAAGTCGAGAATAAACTTGCATCGAAGTATAATAAACGCGGTGTTGATCGTCCGATGTATCAAGGTGATCTTCCGGCAGGAAACGATGGACTTGGACTATTGCTCTTAGGTATTACCGGCGATGAAGTTTTACCGGTAGACGTTTATGCAAGGATCAAAGCGGAAACATTGACACAAGTTCGTGGAACTGTTCAAGCTGATATACTGAAAGAAGATCAGGCGCAGAACACATGCATTTTTTCCACGGAATTTGCATTGCGATTGATGGGTGATGTGCAGGAATATTTCATCACCAATAAAGTTCGCAATTTTTATTCTGTATCCATTAGTGGTTACCATATCGCTGAAGCCGGCGCCAATCCTATCACACAGCTTGCTTTCACATTGTCAAATGGTTTTACATATGTAGAGTATTACTTGTCGCGCGGAATGGACATCAACGAATTCGGTCCAAACCTTTCCTTCTTCTTTAGCAATGGAATCGACCCGGAGTATGCCGTGATAGGTCGCGTTGCCAGGAAGATATGGGCAAAAGCAATGGCGAAGAAATACGGTGCCAATGCACGTGCTCAGATGTTGAAGTATCATATTCAGACAAGTGGTCGTTCGTTGCATGCACAGGAAATTGACTTCAATGATATACGCACAACACTACAAGCGTTGTATGCGATTTACGATAATTGCAATTCTCTTCACACCAATGCTTACGATGAAGCGATAACAACTCCAACGGAGGAAAGCGTTCGTCGCGCCATGGCTATTCAGCTCATCATCAATCGCGAGCTTGGCTTGGCTAAAAATGAAAATCCATTGCAAGGTTCATTCATAATAGAGGAATTGACTGATCTTGTGGAAGAAGCTGTGCTGGCAGAATTCGATCGCATAACAGAGCGCGGCGGTGTGCTTGGGGCAATGGAAACAATGTATCAACGCAGTAAGATTCAGGAAGAGAGTCTTTACTACGAAACGTTGAAGCACAATGGTGAATTTCCGATCATTGGAGTAAATACTTTCTTGTCTTCAAAAGGTTCGCCTACTATCCTTCCGAAAGAAGTGATTCGTGCAACGGAAGAAGAAAAGCAGTACCAGATCAATATGCTTGGACATCTTCACAAATCAGGTGAAGCAGAATCGGACGAAGTGATTCGTCGGATACAACATGCGGCCATTCACAATGAAAACATGTTCGAACAATTGATGACGGCTGTGAAAGTTTGCTCACTTGGTCAATTGACGAAGGCCATGTTTGAGGTGGGTGGACAGTATAGAAGGAATATGTAACACGCATTGCTATTTCAAGACAAATCGAACCTTTTTTCAAGCTAAAAGGTTGATTTAGTTATGATAATGACTATCTTCGCGCGCCTTTTGAAATTGACAATGGCAAAAAAGCATTACTACCATGAAGAAAATCAGCGATTACAGAACACTATTTGGTGCGACTAAGTCTACAGAACTCAAAGAGCTGAAGACGACGTACCGCAACCTGATGAAAGATTGTCATCCTGATAAATTCTTCGACAATGCTGAATTGAAATTGGAAGCAGAAGAGCGTAGCAAGTCAATCATTGAAGCATATCACTTTCTGGTGAGTATCGCTCCAGAGACGATTGAATTAACGCAAGCTGAGTACACTTCAACACTTACCACTGCCGGTATTTCTGATTACAATTACGAGAAGTCGATTTTGAAAGTGACTTTTACTGATGGTCACGTGTATGAATACTTTGGTGTACCACGCAACATCTATATCAAACTTGTGAATTCAGATTCATGTGCTCGCTTTATCCGTCGGCACATTGCTGATGCTTATGTGTATCGCAGCGTTCAAAAGCGCGTGGTTGCGTAATATCAAGTCTTCCTTCTGTCATTGTTTGAAATTGCGTGTTGTTCATTGATCTGTAGTAATCAATGAATGATGTAATAATCTATAATACTATCATCAATTATGAGCGAATCAGCGAAAACGGACGAAACAGTTGCATCTGAGAAAGGTCAATTTCATCCGCGTAACAAGCACACCGGTCGATATGATTTTCCTGCTTTGATAGCTTTGGTTCCGGAGTTGAAGTCGCATGTTGCAATCAATAAATTTCAGATCGAGTCTATCAATTTTGCGGATCCGGTTGCTGTGAAACTTTTGAATTTTGCATTGTTGAAAAAGGACTACGGCATTGCATCATGGGATATTCCGGAAGGCTACCTCTGCCCTCCTGTTCCGGGACGCGCTGATTATATTCATCACGTTGCTGATATGATGGGTAGCGACAACAGAACAATTGCACCAAGAGGTCCTTCAGTGAAAGTGCTTGATGTTGGTGTAGGAGCAAATGCTATCTATCCTATCATCGGAAATAGCGAGTATGGATGGTCATTTGTTGGGTGTGATGTAGATAAGATTGCTTTGGGCAGCGCACAAAAAATTGCTGACGCGAATCCGAATTTGAACAATGTGTTCACGCTTCGTTTGCAAAAGAATGCATTCAATATTCTGAACGGAATTATTACTCCTGAAGACGAATTCGATCTTGTCGTTTGCAACCCGCCTTTTCATTCCAGTAATGAAGAGGCTATGGAAGGAACACATCGCAAATGGAAAAATCTTGGAAAAGCACCTTCGCAACGCAACGTGAAAAATTTCGGAGGACAACCGGGCGAATTATTTTTCCCTGGTGGTGAAGGCGCTTTCATTTCAAAAATGATTGACGAAAGTGCTGCTTATGCAAAGAACGCTTGTTGGTTTACGACCCTTGTCTCTAAGGCCGACAACATGCATGTGCTTCACCGCGTACTCAAAAAATCCGGAGCTAAAGCTGTTCGCACATTACCTATGTCACAAGGGCAAAAATCAAGTCGTGTACTTGCATGGACTTTTCAAGATGAAGAGGGATTGAAAGTGTGGAGAGAGAGAAAGTTCTGGAGCGCATAACAGCCTTCAGCAGGCTTATTTCACACAGAACTACACGGAGGGAGTTTCAGAATGCTCCCAGAATTGGTGGATGGGAGTTTTTCGTGCCCGTGTGACAATTACTTATTGAATTTTGAATCTTTGAATTCCATCAACGTATTATCCTTAGTCCGATTTCCAAATGCACACTACCTATAGTACGTATAGATAATCTCCACAAATCCTTTCAATCCAAAGAACTCTTTGTCTTCTGACTGACTGCAATCTATTATTTGTTGTTGCACGGGATTATTGTGACCATCGATAGCGGTGCATAAGCATTCGTGATTGCGGGGAATGTATTCGCCTTCGAGTAATTCGCATCGTGTTATTCTGCAGATGCCCGACATGTCATCATAATTCGATTGTCTCAGAAATGATTTGTCTTTACCGATGTAAGTATTCACCACACGATTTTTATCGTCGTACTGATATTCAAAGTGCATGTCGAGATTGTTCCAGTTTTTTACTACTCGCCCGCTGTTGTCATAAACAAAATAATTTTCCTTCAACGCATGCGACGGAAGTTTGATCGAACTGTAAATAATCCTTCCGAGGGAATCACATACTTCAGTGAGTGAATCGGAACTGTTGTTGGCCAATGTTGTTGTAACGGTCAAAATGCTATCGTTGCGGTATTCCACATTGCAAACTATATCCACCTTAGCTCCCATAGAACGTTCGTAGCCGAGTAGACGTCCTTCAAGATCATAACGAAAAACGGTGAGCCTGTCCTTGCCTTCTATCTCCGAAATTTTTCCGAAGAAATTGTATCCATACAAAGTGGCTTGCTTTCCCTGAGGACCATCCGATTCTCTTTTCATCAATCGTCCTTTGCGATCGAAAATGAATGTTTCTTCTTTAAGCGAATAATGTTGCTTTTCTTCTGTCTCCTTTCTACACTCATCAAAAACAAGGAATCGCCTTGCGGCATCTCGATGATTGTATGTTTTGATGGTGATGGTTTTTATCGTTCCTTCAAGCCCCCAGCTTTCTAAATAGTAAAAATCTTTTTCAGGAATGATAGCGGAATGGGTTGCAACCCCTTGACCAATTACTTTGTTCGAAATAATTAGCACAACAATCAACGTACAATGTCTCAAACTGAAAATCATTTCGGGAGAAGTTATGAATCGCTCGACTAAAATAATTCAAGTGCTGTAACGAATACAAACCAGAACAAAACAAGGTCTTTAAAAACCAAAGGTCCGGCGACCTTTATTATGAGATTGCCGAACCCTTCGTAGCATTAAAAACCACTTTAACCCTTATTTTCTGGAATGACGTCTTTGCTTCTTTCCTTTATGATTATTCACCTGCAGCAATTGTTGTTGCTTCTGTAATTCTAGTTGTTCCTGATTCTTTTTGTATTGCTCATCGGTAATCATTGTAAGAAAAACCTGAAGACTATATGAGATTTGAATACTTGGTTCTTCAGTATCCGCATTGATCACTTTGTCAAATTGATTGTAGGGAATACGGTCATAAAATATCGTCTTGTTCTTCTCTGCTGTTTGCACAAGAAACTGCTGATTCATTGAATCATATTTATCCCTTCCATCCAGATTCACTGTGTTGTTATGCCCCAGCATAGTAATATTATTATTGGTGCGTGATCCCTGGGCATATGCAACAGCCTGATAAGAACTTCCGCTGTTGAATGCAGTATATGATTTGTAACGCTCCATTGGATACACTGTGTTGAATCCATCGGCCATAGAGTAGATATCAAGATGAAGTTTCAAGGCGTCGTATGTTGCCTGCTTGGTCTGAATGACACTCAAGGCCGCCTGTCGCAATTCTTCATAGTAAGTCTGGATGCCATCAATGTTGTAATCCACTTTCACCAGATCATATACTTCAGCAAAGGCCATTTCAGAAATAATCTCATCGAGTAAACTGTGATGTTTGAACAGAATGTGTATGTTCTTCTTCATCTCAAAACCCACGGGAACTTCTGTTGAGCGCTTCGAGAATTTCTTCTCCTCTAGTTTGTATGCGTATGTCGGCACCATTGCCACAGCGTCAATGTGAATGTCGGTTCTTGCAATTCCCATTTTTCCCATGGCGAACATGACCTGATCGATGCGCTGATTCATCAATGAGTCCACTTCGAACACATTGGTGCCTGCTTGCGATATAGCAAAGATGGCTGTGAAGCTTGAAGGTGTCACATTCATCATCACCTCAGCTTTAAGTGTAATGTTGTTAGCGGCTGGTGTATTGAGTGGAATGCTCACACGGTCGGCATTGACACCATGACCATTGGTGTAGAGATAATTTCCTGCGGCCTGAGAAAGAACATCATTGGAGAACAGTGCGATCAGTATGGCAATAGCCACGAGTGCTTTAAATTTTTTCATCGTCTTGAAATTTTAGTTGATTTGAAAAGTCGGTACAGACGATATGCGGATGCGTTGAATGGAATACAAAAAAGAAATGCTTTCACGCAGATTCTGCAGATTTAAGCAGAAAATTATTCTGAATGGTTAGACCAACCATTGTTACTCATTGATTCAGCTTCAGACTATTTAGGGCGAATAAAATTGTTCAATCTTATTGCATCAGGTTTTGAAAATGAAAACAGGGAGTTAAAAAAAATAGAAAAAAAATCTGCTTGAATCTGCCGAATCTTCGTGAAAAAAATCAAAAGAGCGTTGGTGGCTCATACATCTCCGGATAGTTGTACTGTGCGCATGCGGCAGAAGTATTCCCCGCCGCCGCTTTCCCACGCAAAGGACGCACAGTATGAGCCCTCATTTCTTCATCCGAACAAGGCTTGATGATGGCGGAAAGTTGTTCTTCACTTGATAACGGATTGAGCCACCTGAGCAAATCTTCACCTTCTAGTATTACTGGCATTCGTGGTTCATCCAACTCCGGATTGTTGTGAATAGTGGCCATCAATGGATTGCCCTTGGTAGTAACAATGGAAAATGTTTTTTGCTTTTGTCCTGTCGCCGGATTGTCCCATTCTTCGAAGATGCACGCGAGCAATCGCAAACTTTCGTCCGACCAATCAATGAAGTATGGATATTTTTTTCCTTTGAAATGCTGGTATTCAAAAAAACCTGTGACAGGTAGCAGACATCTTTTGTTTTTTGCTGACTCACTGAATGAACGTTTTTCGAAGATGGTTTCACCGCGCGCATTCAATGTCATGTTGCGCATCTTCAATGCTTCTTCCATATTCTTCGTCCATGATGGAACAAGTCCCCAGCTCATTTTTTCGACACGCAATTCCTCCTCTCTATAGATACAATACAAATCCGGATGATCGAATCCACTTACCAGAAACAATGGCTCACCTGACATCTGTCTGCGGAATATTTGCAACGCCTTTTCTATTTCCTCAGGGGTTTGTTGATTGCGCAAACCTTGTTTGCGGATTCGTTCTTCGAGTTGTTGAATGGTGTAACACATGAACAAAATAAAATCACCCGTAAATGTAGGAATGTTCAATGACGATCAATGTTACACTTACGCATGATTATTGTCTTCAATTGTAACTGACCCAAACAAAGCGATAGAATATTCTTGTTTCTTTTTTGTATAACGCGAATTTTCTATCGCTTGGATTTAAGATTTCCAGACGCTGCAAAAAAGGTCTAACACGTAATTAAGGACCTTGACAAAAAGGTTCGCTGAGATTCCTCACTACTGAAGATCATGAGGCTTGAATTATATGTTGAGCAAGGGAGATTCCTCACTTCTGAAGATCATGAGTCTTCAATTATATGTTGAGCAAGGGAGATTCCTCACTTCTGAAGATCATGAGTCTTGAATTATATGTTGAGCAAGGGAGATTCCTCACTTCGTTTCGGAATGACAACACGCATTATCATAAGGAGGGGTTATGTGGCGCGCTTCGCGCGCCACATAGCCCCTCTACAGCGAAAAATTCCTGTCTTCAAGGAAAATATTGCACCGGATTGCCCAAAATTTATCTCACGATAAATCTTGAGTGCTGACTCACTTCTCCATTTCTAAAAATGACCATGTAAGTACCTGCGGAAAGATCTGAAACATTCAAATCCTTCACATTCATACCTGCATTCAATGTCACTCTTTCGGAATTGATCAATGAACCAAATGAATTGATGAGCATGATATCACCCACTTGATCAGTTGTTGATTCAATACCGATGTAACCATTATCGTTCATTGGATTTGGCCAAACAGAAACATTCAGATCGTTGAAAGCAAATTCCTTTTGCGCAGCGGCAAGAGACTCTTGCGCCATCTGCATTCCGGCAGGAGCAATCCATCCAAGCGTATTGAAGTCAATAGCATTTACCCAATCAGGATGATCGATGAATGGATTTCTGTTTTGTTGTAAGCTCTGAATATAATCGTTGCGGGAAATTTCGTAGCTGTCAGGAAGATCCTGGAAATGCCACTGCAGCAATAAATTTATGTCTTGCGCTCCTTCGGACAGCGAAGGCAACTTCACATTGTTGAGGTAATTAAAGGTCCAGTCATAGCCATTCACACCATCATATCGAAGTGCCATATAGAGAAGTGCTCTTGCAGCATCGCCCTTGTGTGCGTTACGTGGCTCATATACTTTCACTCCGTTGGCATCCGTGCCATAAGTTCCTTCGAGATAACTGCTGATCACATTGACAACTTTACCAAGTGGATGATTGCTTCGCACACCATTGGCGCTGTTTTGATTCACTGGAAATAAATGGTGCTGATCACAATATTCATTCATGCTGGCTGTAGCATTGGATGGTGTCCATGACACACACCATGTATGCTCGCGACTGAATGGTGAAGCGGTGTACCATACGAATGGAGGTGTGTAATTGTACACCTGACCTGAGTAAGCGCAGGTGGCAGTCTTTTGTCCACCCGGAGCATCTGTGAATGCATAATGTGTCATCATGGTCTCATCATATTGGTCGTATGAAACCTTAGTATAGGGAGCGCGTATTCGGCTCTCCAGTTCTGATACAAAAGTCGAATTAGTAGTTGAAATCGTTCCATAATATGCACCTTCTTCTGATGCATTACTGGTTACACTTCCTGAAAGCGGAGAAGCCTGACGATAATTGATGTTCTGTCCTGTGCCATTGTAACTGTAAACTTTAAATCCATAAGTAGTATTGGCGCGAACAGATTCCTGCAAAA
>JAYTOA010000178.1:0-25312 GCA_043748015.1 Flavobacteriales bacterium | reverse complement strand
GGACAAACCGGATATGTGGAAATTTTACCCGGAACTGATTACATGTTGCTCACTGGTCAAGGATCTAAACTAAAATTCAGCGGTCAAGGTCCAAATGATCTGATTCTGAAAATAAACAACCAGGCACATCTGCAGAATGGTAATTTTCATATGGGCGAAATTGTATTCTTTCAATGTTTGACAGATCTCTCTGATAACGGTGGTATCTGGACAGACATGATTCTTACTGCTGCTTTTGCAAAATTCGTTGCTACTGGTGGGGAAGGCGAAATCGTCGCATGGAACACTACCGTGAAATTTTTGCATTGCGATTATAACAACGTTGCAGTGAAAAGTAATTTCAGTAACACCTCAATGAGTCACGGGCATTTGACCAACGGATTCTTTAAAGTCTATGGTGGTGGATTCAGTATGATTCACTCTTCTATGATGCAAGCATATCTCGAAAGTAGTGACCTGCAAATGGTGAGCGCGGTGAATGATTGCTCGTTCACAAATACAATGAGTGATTTTATGATTTACGATGCAAGCATTGTCGAATTGAAAGTGACCGAATGCAGCTTCCAGGGCGATATTTATCGCATCGGATTGAATAAACTGGGTGGAAAGCTTTCATTGAAATGCTCTGTGATTCGAGATTGCGGGATTGGTGTTCTAATCGAGAAAGGTGTTGTTCTCAATATGTCTTCTTCAGATAATGCCGGTTATAACAAATTCGTGAATTGCAAAACGATGATACATTGTGACAATGCATTGGACCTGCAACTCGATAGAGGCTACAACGATTTCTCCTATCCAAATTCCGTTATCGTAGCCGGTGCATTGGTCGATTATGTATGCACTGTTGACAATGAAACAGGTGGTTGTGTGAGTCCTGAAATACCGGCGCGTGGAAACTTTTGGCCTAATGGATTGGGTGTTCCTGACTATCCGGCAATCAACCTTCAAGCCTTGGACAATGGACCATGTATGGCGCAAGGCAATGCCGTTTGCTATATACTTCTATACGACAATCACCCGGAAGAAAACAGCAGCGCGTGTGGTTCAAAAATTCCAATTGTCGACTTTAAAAAAAATGCGATCAATACAGCTTATACAAGTGAGCCTCTTTTATATAAAGAAAGTCAACCAGCAGATGAAAACAGCACCGTACAATTCAATAACTGGAATAAAGATTTCAGTCCCGGTAATCCAATGATCAATACTTCATTCTTCGAAAATGTAGAATTGGAAGATGCGCTGATCATCGCTGCATCTTACCTTGAACTTACTGATACGCTCGGCAACGACAGTATCGCTATTGGCTTGTTTTATCAGATACTATCGAGCGGATTAGATCGCTCCCTCGAAGAGATTCGCTGGAAAATGAACTGGGGTCTTCGCAACATGAAAACCGGACTCGAGAATATGTTTGTGCATGACAGAATCACAACTGCGCAAAATGTTGAAACGTTTCATCCTATCGTACAGCAATATGTTGATGTGCTAAATATCATGACCGATGACAACGTGAGCGACTCGACTTACGTCCAGCGTTTTTATTTCGAATTGCAAAAGGCGCATCTCTACCGCACTATTGGAAATGGAATGATGGCATATGAACTATTTGATAAACTGGACGATTGTCAACTCGATTCACTTGAACAATCTGTTCTGAACAAATGGCTCGCTTCTGCTCTTATTGAATTGAGTGTGCGTGATCAATATACTTCGGGTATGTCGCAGGATTCCATTTCATTCGCTGTGGATACCACAGGTTTTAGTGTTCCAACGACTTATCTCTCCAATGAATATTTCTTCGGTGCAACGATCAACTCACCAAACTCGGTGTCGTATGTTCCTTGTGCATTCCCCTACAAAAACAAAATCCAATCCAATGGAGTGAAATCATTCAATGTATACCCCAATCCTTCCAATGGCTTGCTCAACATTCAGTATCAAGGAATGGATCAATACATGGATTTAGTATTGACCGATGTAATGGGCAAAGTAGTTTATCGCAATGGCAAATCACTGGTGAACGGTGAACTCTGGACTATTCAAATGCACAGTCCTGCCTCGGGAAGTTATATGCTGACTCTTAGCGGCGCCAATGGTGTTGAACATCGAAGAGTCGTTTTCAAATGATGAATCGATAGATCAGTTGACATTCTAATTCAAACAGCACGGTAAGATTTTTCTTCACCGTGCTGTTTGCTGTTATAACGTTCGCATACAAAATATAGAAATTTCACCTTCTTTCGTCAAAAAAAACGGGATTATCTATTGCACGCATTGGGTTATTCGCTATCTTTCAATTTGAAGCATTCACTAAAGAAGTTCGCTAAAATCCAACAACATGCCAACAATAAAACTCATCATAACCACTGCTCTAGTGCTATATGCGAGGTGTATGTTTGGCCAGATGAAACAGGCCAGTCCTATTGCTATGGCATGTGTCTGTGGCGGTGAAATGTGTTTATGGGATAACGAGAAAGCAATCATCAACTATGATGAACGCACCAATTATCTAGATCTTCGATCAGATGTTTATGAAATTACTGCGGCCGGAATGAAGCCCGACTCGGTATTATTTGATCGCGAATTAGACGGACTCCCTTTCTTCATGAACACGCGTCTTTCCATTCCTGATTTAGATTTTAAAACCAGCGCCGATAATGGGCAAGAATTCACATTTATGTGCGAATTGAAATGCAATGGTATTGAGAAAAAAATACCGGTGAGATTCATGTATTTCTATTCTCCGCGCATAGCGGAAAGCAACCTCAACGGCGCTTCGTTGTGCAATTTTCGTCTCAACTTTATGATGTCATTCGCTCCATCTGACTTCAAATTGAACGTAAAAACTGGTTGCAATGAAATTGTAATCAAAGTGCAGGATGCCTTACTGAATTGTAGCAACTAGTTTTCTTAAAAATTTATCACAAGATCCAGAAATTCAGAGTTCAATCTTAGTTAACAATGCCTCGGTGAATGAAACATCTATTTGTCGTTAACAATGGCTCTTTATCTGTTGAATTTTACATAATTCAAATCCGGGATCACCATCCAAAATTTTGTCAGGCAAACAACAACTCACCTCAGGCTTTAGCTGGAATACACTCACGGTAGTATTGCAGGTCGTCATTCAATTGGCGTACACAGGATTACTAGCACGACTTGTCAGCAAGGACGCCTTCATGCTCATGGGCATTGTGCTGGGCATTATGGGATTCGCTGAGATTTTTTCTCAGGTGGGCGTTGGCCCTGCTCTCATTCAGCGCAAGGAAGTTCATCAACAACATATCAGCGGCGCTTTCTACACTGCCATCATTCTCGGACTCTCTTTCACACTGCTTTTTATACTTTCCGCGCCGGCCATCGCGAAATTCTATGAACTTCCCGAATTAGAAAATATCGTACGTGTTGTTTGCCTCAGTTTCACCATATCCGCTATTGCCGTTGTGCCTCGAAGCATGATGATGAAACACATGCGCTTTAAAACAATGTTTAAGGCAAGTATGATTTCCATTATTGGAGGAAACGTTGTAGTAGGATTGATACTCGCTTACCTTGGCTACAATGTGTGGGCTTACGTGTGGGCACTGTTTACGCAAAACGCGTTGATGACACTTGCACTTTGGTATTACGAACCCGTGAAACTCACCATCAAGTGGGAATGGAAATATACGCGCGAGTTGATTCGATACGGCGCCGGCAGCACACTTTTCAATGCGCTGAATTACCTCGCTACAAAAATGGATGTAATGCTTGTGCCGAGAATGTTGCGCGGCGCGGCAATGGAACTCACTGACATTCAAAAAAGCGTGGCTTCGTATTACGAGCGATCGAGCTATGCTATGACACAACCTGTAACGGTAATGGGAAAACTCAGTGACAGCGTGCTCTTCAGCGGCATGTCGCAGATGCAGGATGAAACAGAAAAGTTGCGCAAGACGATTTTGATAGCAACCAATATGCTTGCATCAGTGATTATTCCATTCACCATATTCATCTCATTCTTCGCCGACGATCTCATAGTTGTATGGCTGGGGCAAGACTATCTGGAAGCGGCTCTCATTTTGAAAGTACTGTTTTTTGCGGTGATTTTCAGAACACTGAGCAAACTTGGCGATTCACTTCTTCGTGCGCGTGATGCTGTTTTCCAAGGAGCGTGGTTCAAAGCTATCTATGTGATTTTGATTGCTACTGCCATCTATGTTGGAATACCTTTCGGAATGCCATTCGTTGCGCTTGGCATTGTGGTAGCCACATTCATTCACTATATCATGAATATGTATATGTGTACCCGCTTGATTGGCATTTCGTGGATGAGATTATTCACTGCGCTTGTACCATCGCTTAAGCTTGGATTTGCAACAGCTATGCTTTCAGGAATTCTAACGATTTTACAAGATCGGCTCGGATTGCCACATTTACTTATCATCGGAATCGCGTCCGTCTATGTGTTCGGTGTTCTGGCATTCATGATATATCACAAACCCGACACGCTTGGCGATAAGGAAATAAATTTGTTGTACTACATACCGGAAAAATTGAAGTCAAATCGTTTCATAAAAAAAATGTTGAGTCGACTTCCCTAACATGGCATGAAATTATAGAACCCAAGAAAAAAATTCAAATGAAACGTTTCTTCACCTGCTTTATGATATTGTGCGCTTTCAAACAAATGGAAAGCCAATCGCGCCTGACCGTCAAAGCATCAGAAGGCTTCGATTTTGTGCTCACCGTGAATGATGTCACAGCGAATATTTCACCTTGCCTTTATATCACTTTAGATAAAATTACATCCGGTAAAACATCCGTGAAGGCGACGATTCCTTCCCAACCTCAAATCATCATTACACAAACTTTGAACTTGAAGAAAAATAGTTCTGCCATTTACGAAATCGAAAAAAACAAAGGTGTATTCAAACTCATGCTTCGATCTGAAACCGTATTAACTCCATCCACCAACGACAATACGAACATGAGCGATATACCTACAGATACACAAGAAATATCTACACTCGAAATCAAAGGTCCCGGAGGTTGTGAGTCGGTGGTTGATCAAGACACCTACGACGCAATGATAAAAGAAGTGTCAGACAATTTTTTCGAATCCCGAAAACTTGAAGTGATGAAGGCGTTTGTGCAGCAACGCTGCTTACGCGTGGAGCAAATGCGCTTTATGATTTCAAAACTCTCATTGGAAGAAAATAAAATTGATCTTTTGCAGGTAGGCATCAAAAATGTTCATGACCCGGTCAACCTCAAACGCGTAGAAGAGGATTTCTTTCTCGAAAAAAACAAGGTGCGCGTTCACAAGCTGGTATCAGAACACTCCTGATAGCGGCTTTTTATTTCGTTCTTCATTAGCGGAAAAAGACGCCACATTTTTTCGTTCGCAACAACAGTAGCGACTTACTTTCGCGCGCGAATACCATCATCAATTAACATGAAAAAAGTACACAATTTCAGCGCCGGCCCCTCCATACTTCCAAGGGAAGTCATAGAGCAAAGCGCACAAGCCATCCTCGAGTTCGACAACATGGGACTTTCGTTGATTGAAATTTCCCATCGCTCCAAAAACTTTGAAGCGGTGATGGATGAAGCACGCTCACTTGTGCGAGAACTCCTTGGGCTTAAACCCAACTATGAAGTACTCTTTTTGCAAGGTGGTGCCACGCTTGGTTTTTATACCATAGCACTGAATCTGATGAAAGAAAACGGCAAGGCAGCGTATGCGAACACCGGAGTTTGGGCAGCAAGCGCCATCAAAGAAGCAAAGCTTGTAGGCGGTGTTGATATTATTGCTGATTCCTCAGACAAGAATCACAGCTATATCCCTGAGATCAATATCAAAGGAGAGTACGATTATTTCCACTACACTTCGAACAACACGATTTTCGGAACACAATTCCAGGCTACACCAAAGTGCAACGTTCCTTTGATTTGTGATATGAGCTCTGATATTTTCTCGAAGAAATTCAATGCAAATGACCATGGTTTGATTTACGCAGGAGCACAGAAGAATATGGGGCCGGCAGGAACGGTACTTTACATCATCGACACAGAACTATTGGGAAAAAACGGAAGAAAACTTCCGGCCTATCTTGATCTTAAAGCACACATTGACAAAGATTCGATGTACAACACACCACCTGTTTTTTCTGTATATGCGAGCATGCTCACTTTGCGTTGGATCAAAGCAAATGGCGGACTGCAGGGAATGGAAGATCGCAACCGTCTAAAGAAAGATTTGTTCTACAATGAACTTGATCGCAATGGACTTTTTCATGGACATGCAGTGGCTGATTCCAGATCGTGGATGAATCCAACATTCCGTTTAAACGACGAAATTCATACCGCTGAATTCGACGCGATGTGGAAAGGTGCAGGTATAAGTGGAATAGCCGGACACCGCTCTGTTGGCGGATATCGCGCAAGCATGTACAATGCGTTGCCACTCGAAAGCGTTCAGGTTTTGGTAGACATAATGCAACAATTCGAAAAAACAAAAGGATAACAATCGATCTAAAATTTAAGATTCAAAAAAAATAAGATGAAAATTATAGCGAATGATGGAATAGACGCAACCGGTAAAAAAGCTCTCGAGCACATGGGCTATACCGTTTCTACAGATAAAATTCCACAAGAACAATTGGCCGATGCACTTAATCAGGCAGGTGTAGTGGGCCTGCTTGTTAGAAGTGCGACAACCGCAAGAAAGGATTTGATAGATGCTTGCCCGAATTTGAAATTCATCGGTCGTGGTGGAGTTGGTATTGACAACATCGATGCAGAGTATGCAATTGGAAAAGGTGTTGAAGTATTCAATACACCTGCTTCGAGTTCCCAAGCCGTAGCGGAATTGGTTATGTCAACGATGTTTGCGGCCGCCCGTGGTGTTTATGATGCAGGAACAAACATGCCTGTGAGTGGCGGCACAGATTTCGAAAACCTCAAAAAGAAATATGCAAAAGGTTTTGAACTTCGTGGAAAAACACTTGGCATCATTGGCTTCGGTCGCATTGGTCAAATGCTGGCGGCTTATGCTATTGGCTGCGGTATGCGCGTGATTGCATGTGATAAAACTTCTGAATCTCATAAGACCATCACACTTGATATTGCCGGACACGATGTTTCTGTGAATGTTCCGATCATGCCGTTCCATGCAACGTTAGCACAATCTGATTTTATTTCTCTTCACGTACCGAAGCAAACAAATGGAGCTGCTGTCATAGATGCCGAAGAATTTGCACACATCAAAAATGGCGCTATACTCATCAACACTTCGCGTGGTGGTGTTATCGATGAGACATCACTGATTGAACATCTCGATAACGGTCACATTGCATTTGCGTGCCTTGATGTATTTGTTGGTGAACCAAAACCGAATGCAAAGCTTGTGAGTCATCCAAAAGTGATTGCTACTCCTCATATCGGTGCGTCAACAGTAGAAGCACAAGAGAGAATCGGACAAGAACTCGCAGAGAATGTAAAGCGCATAATGAAGCATTGAGCAATTTGAATCAATGATTAAGAATATTATCATGAAATAATTTCAATATTCTAAATGAAACAAAACATGAATATTCGCAGCGCTTTCAGCTTTGGAACCATTATGACAATGGTCCTTTTTCTTAGTGCTTGTCACTCGAATTCAGCACCTCAAACAGCAGGCCCTTCACCTTCTGTTGTCCTTCATCCTGAATGGCAATCGATTCTTGATTCCTGTGGTGTGACCGGCACTACAGTGTTGTATTTCCCCAACGAAAATGTTTATCACGCGCTCGATTCATCGCAATTGAAATCAAAATATGTTGTCGCATCAACCTTCAAAATTTTCAACTCATTGGTTTCTTTGGAAACCGGTGTTGTGAAGGATGAAAACGAAATATTGAAATGGGACAGTGTTACGCGTTGGGTAGGAAACTGGAATCATGATCAGGGTATGAAAGAAGCATTTGCAAATTCCACGGTATGGTTCTATCAGGAATGTGCAAGAAGAGTGGGTGAAAACAAAATGAAGAATTGGTTAGTAAAAGCGAACTACGGCGCAAGTGATATTTCGAAGGGAATCGATCAATTCTGGCTAAATCCCGGTTTTGAATTGAGTCCGTTGCAACAAATTGATTTTCTTATTCGACTTCAAAAAAACGATTTGCCATTTTCTCAGAGAAGCATGGATATCGTTAAAAATATTATGGTTAGAACCGATGTAGAAAACCCGGACACCATTCACGCTAAAACAGGTTGGTTCAAGGATGAAACGTCAAATACCGGATGGTATGTTGGATGGGTGGAGCGAAATAATGTTCCGGTGTTTTTCGCAACATGTGTTCATCAACCGGAACCATCGCGCGAGGATTTTCCGCAATGCAGAATCGACATAACTAGAAAAGTTTTGCAATCAATGAATGTTATTTCCCAAAACCGAAGATGATTAGCGTTAAGCCTTTCAAAGCCGTTCGACCAGTCCGCGACAAAGTGCATCTCGTTGCATCGCGCTCCTACGTTTCGTACACTGCGAAACAATTGCGCGTAAAGCTGACGGAAAATCCATTTAGTTTTTTGAACATCATTCATCCGGATATGAGTGCAACGAAATTGCACAAGACAGCTGATCTGGATTCGAGATTTGCACAGGTTAGAAATAAATATGAGCAATTTCTCAACCTTGAAATTCTCGCCAAAGATGAATTTCCTTCATTTTATATATATCGTCAGATAAAGAACGGACATCTCTTCACAGGGATTATAGCTGCAGTTGCAGTGCAGGATTATATCGATGGGAAAATAAAAGTGCATGAGCAAACACTTTCCAAAAGAGAAGAAACATTTGTGAAATATCTGGAAATTACGAATATCAATGCAGAGCCTGTGCTACTTATGGCCCGTCATAACAAAGACATTGAAGATATTCTTATTCACTACACCGATCAACGTCCGGAAATTGATTTTTCATCCACGCTCAACGTTCGCCATCAATTGTGGTTGGTGAACTCAAGCGAAGACGTTTCCAAAATTGAAAACGCATATGCGCAAACTGACGCTCTATACATTGCAGATGGACATCACCGAAGCAGCAGTAGCGCTAAGCTTTTTGAAAAACGAAGCAAATCAAGTTCTACGGGAAACGAGCCATGGAATCATTGTCTGGCATATATTCTCGATGAAACCAATGTGCGTGTTTATGAATACAATCGCATAGTGAAAGACCTCAATGGAATGAGTGACCAAGATTTGCTAAAAGCACTTTCTCATTCATTTTACATCAACGAAGCCCCCTCGAAATATCGACCTGAAGGAAAAGGTGAATTCAGTATGTACCTGCATAAAAAATGGTATGCGTTGAACTTAAAGCATGCGTCACAGACGCTGGATGCTCAATTACTTTCAGACCTTGTGTTGGCTCCTATACTCGGAATTCACGATCTCAGAAAAGATAAAAGAATTTCCTTTCTCGAAGGTCCGCGCGGCATGGAAGGCTTGAAATCTGCTGTTGACAAAAACAAAGGTGGTGTGGCTTTTGGACTTTTTCCCGTAACCATCGAACAACTTAAAAAAATTGCTGACGCGGGTCAAAGCATGCCTCCAAAAAGTACGTGGGTTGAACCTAAATTGAGAAGTGGATTGGTGGTTTACGAATTGAACAATGATGAATGACATTGCCGGAAATATTGCGTCATTCAAAAAACAACTTCCCACACAAACAAGGCTGATTGCGGTTTCGAAGACGAAGCCTATAACAATGATCACAAGTGCTTACGAAGCAGGTCAGCGGGCTTTTGGCGAAAATTACGTACAAGAGCTTTGTGAAAAACAACTCGCTCTTCCTTCGGATATTGAATGGCATTTCATTGGACATCTGCAATCCAACAAAGTAAAATTCATCGCTCCATTTGTCAGCTGGATACACGCTGTTGACAGTGAAAAATTATTGAAGGAGATCAATAAGCAGGCTATTAAAAACAATCGCATTATTGATTGTTTGCTTCAACTTCACATAGCCACAGAGGAAAGCAAATTTGGCTTCGACATTGAAGAGTTGAATTCATTCTGTTCAAAATTGCAGTTGCCGGATTATGCAAACGTTCGCATTCGCGGCTTGATGGGCATGGCTTCTTTTTCAGATAACGAAAACCTTGTTGGCTCAGAATTCAAAGTCATTCATCAGGTATTCAAGGAACTCAAAAAAACTCATTTCGCCAATCAGCCAAAATTTGATCAACTTTCCATTGGTATGAGCAGCGACTGGAAAATAGCAATAAATGAAGGCAGCACGATGGTCCGCATTGGTAGCGCTATTTTTGGCAACAGATAAAATCCATATGTCACGTAAAGCATCCATCCTATATCTCTGCATTGCTCCACTCCTCTTTATATTGAGTTGGTATATGTCGCACGTGATGTTCAACGAATACCTGAAAAATGGCGTAGGCAATATGGCTTACCATGGAGAAGAACGTTCGCTCACTTATGCAACTGTTCTGACAAGTATTTATGTCGTTGCTTTTTTCGTTATCAAGGATCTTTATAGAAAAAAGAATTGACGAAAAGTCCCAACATTCGCTTTCGACGCATTCAACGCACAACATGCGTAGCATTCATTTTCATTGTAATCCAAACAAGTTATTCCAAATAGGCATTTTGTTATGCCATCACAAGTCAGTTATTAACATGCGCGGAAAGTCTTATCCTGCATGAGAAAGCGAAAGCCGCGTTAATTCGGCCCGTTCGAGTGTGCTACGTTTATGCCTGAATATTTTATCGACATCGTAAATAGATTACAATCAGCCGAACATACCTTGCGTCGAAATCAAAGAGTACAACCTAAAAAGCTATAAAAATGGCAGAAGTAAATAAAGAAAAAATGAAAGCCCTTCAGCTTACAATGGACAAGCTGGAAAAAACATACGGCAAGGGCGCTGTGATGAAACTCGGTGACGAAGCCACTGAGCAGATTGAAGTGATTCCTTCCGGATCTATTGGACTTGATATCGCACTTGGAATTGGTGGTTATCCGAGAGGCCGAATCGTTGAAATCTACGGCCCTGAGTCATCCGGTAAAACAACGCTTGCTATACATGCAATAGCTGAAGCCCAAAAGGCAGGAGGCATATGTGCTTTTATTGATGCAGAACACGCATTCGATAAATTCTATGCAGAAGCATTGGGTGTTGATACCAGCAATCTACTGATCTCACAACCAGACCATGGAGAACAAGGACTTGAAATCGCAGAAAATCTCATTCGTTCCGGAGCTATCGATTTAATCGTAATAGACTCAGTGGCGGCCCTCACACCCCGTGCAGAGATTGAAGGCGAAATGGGCGACAGCAGCGTTGGTACGCAGGCTCGCCTTATGTCTAAAGCACTTCGCAAATTGACAGCAACTATCAGCAAAACAGGCTGCTGTTGCATTTTCATCAACCAACTTCGCGAGAAGATAGGGGTGATGTTCGGTAATCCTGAAACAACCACCGGTGGTAACGCATTGAAGTTCTATGCTTCTGTGAGGATTGACATCCGTCGTTCGCAGCAAATCAAGGATGGCGAAAATGTTGTTGGAAACCGCACGAAAGTGAAAGTGGTGAAAAACAAAGTTGCTCCGCCTTTCCGTCAGACTGAGTTCGACATTATCTATGGCCACGGAATCAGCCGCATCGGCGAATTGATTGACATGGGTGTTGATGTAACTGTCATCAAAAAAAGTGGATCATGGTTCAGCTATGGTGACACAAAACTTGGGCAGGGACGCGATGCCGTTAAGCAATTGCTCGATGACAATCCTGATTTGATGGAAGAAATAGAAAGCAAAGTGCTCGAAGCCATTTCAGCAAAGGCTTTGGCTACAGCAAAATAATCGATTCAATATTTCAAGAGCCGCTTCATTACGAGGCGGCTCTTTTGTTTACTGGTATTGAGTACATGGTATTGGGTATGTCCATTGTCCATGCCTAAATAACCCTGCCCATTTTTTGAACTTATCCATTGCAAAAATTATTTAACATCGATAAGCCCAAACTACTTCACCTACCAATTCTCAATACCATTTACCCACTACCAAAAAAGAAATAATTCCCCAAAGTTTGACAGCCTTATTTTTGCCCGCCGCAAAATCATACGTAGTATGCAATACACAAAGGCCATTATGAAAATCCAGTTGCTTCTCACTATACTATTCATTTCGGTGCTATACAGTTCGTGTGATCGCACCACAAAGAGCGATAAGGCGGGTGAAGTGGTGACCATCGACAAAGACGGCAATCCGATAAAAATTGATCCAATACTATTGGAACTCAACAAGAAAATTGCTGATCATCCGGAGGATTACAACAGTTATCTGGACCGGGCTAAGTACTATGGCGAGCGCTCAAAATATGATCTGGCATTCCAGGATATTTCAAGAGCCATCGCAACTGACAGCACGAAAGCTGACATCTATCTATACAAAGGGGAACTCTATTTTCAGCAAGAAAAAGTACAGGAGTCATATGATGAATATGTCATCTGTATCAAGTATGATTCACTCAATGCATCATGCCTCCTCAAGAAAGCCGGAATTGATATCGTCCTTAAAAACTACGATGTCGCACGAAATCACATCAATACTGTTTTGAGAAACAATGAATACAATGCAGAAGCCTATTACACGCGCGGAAGAATGTATAAGATGATGGGCGATTCAACTTTGGCAGCATCATCTTATAAAACAGCAATTGAAGTAGATCCGTCATACTACGATGCATATGTTGAGGTAGGTTTACTGTATGCCGCAGAGAAAAATGATCTCGCCAAAGAATACTACAACTCCGCAATTGCTGTGAGGCCGCGCAGTGTAGAAGCATGGTACAACAAAGCGATGTTCTTACAAGAAACAGGATTCAGAAAAAACGAACGCTACAAAGAAGCTTTTGTCTGTTATGATTCTATTCTGAAAATAGACCCCGGATTTGTGGCTGCTAATTTCAATAAAGGATATATCTGGTTGGAATATCTGCAGCAGTATGATAGTGCAGCATATTATTTCACCGAGTCCATCAATCGCTTTCCGCAATATTTTCAAGCTTACTATAACCGAGGACTGAGCTACGAAAGTCTCAACAAATTCAAAGAAGCAGAAGCTGATTATCGACAAGCACTTCAACTACAACCTACATACAATGATGCTGCTGTTGCGTTGAATCGTGTACTAAAACTGAAGTGAAAATTTCAGACCGAGACGCTGTACTAATTCTCTTGACGGAATTTCGAAGTGAAAATTAATAAGGCAGCAGATTTGGAGAAAAAATCTGATCCTGTTCCTTTGATGATTTATCAACTTCAAATACCGGGAAATCGAGATAAGCCCTTTTGATGATATACAAACCCGGAGATTCAGGATGCTCCAGTGTAAGATACAACTCTACATAAACCTCGGCATCAGGATATCCTTTCTTGATTTCAAGGGAGAAACTGTCCTTCTTAATAGCTTCAGAAGTAAGTGACGCAAATCCGGTAATGTCATTCATGAGCACTTCATTTTGACCACCGGGAACAATCTTGTATCCTTTCAGATCGAGCAATACATTCACTCTTACATCTTGCTTGGAGAAAAGAACACTGTCCATCAAAATCAACTCACCGTATGTATGCGCGGCCTCAAAACCGACCAACGGTGGAGAGATCTTCATCCAAAAATTCTTCATCAATTTATCGGTTGGACTAACCAGAACTCTTATGAAATGATTGTCGGTATCTGCTATGAAAAGTTCGCCGTCGCGATTCATGATATCAATTGGTGCACCCAAAGCAATAGAATTTTTCGCCCCTTTTTTACCGGCAGATTCACCAACGACAATCCATTTGTTCTTTTCAAAATAAACAACCTGACCATCTCTTGTAATGGCTGCGGTACCTGCACTCCACTCGCAGGCACCATTGAAAAGGAATCCTTGCTTGTTCGTGAATGGAATAGCTTTACCGCGCTTATCGATTGTGAAAAGACTGCCATCCGCCATTGTCACCAACAACTCACTTCTTGAAACTGCCAAATTGATTGGCGCATTTCTCAGTTGACTGCGCGCATCTTGTGGAAGATCACAAAACGATCTTGCATTGCCATCTTTTATATCCACTTCAAAAATTTGATTTGTAGCACCGCTGGCAACATATAATTTGCCATTCATCACAGCGACATCCGTAGGCAATCCCAATGGCTGAAACTTGCTGTCAATGGCATCCGTTCTTGTCCAGGTGATGTATCCATTGCCAAGAAGTGTACTCACCTTTTCCGTTTTCAGATCCACAACTCGAACACGATTATTATAAGTATCAGCTATATATAGTTTACTGTTGTGATACACCATTCCTTGTGGATGATTGAACTGCGAATCATAAATACCGCTATCAAGAAAACCCGGAATGGTGGAACCAATGGGTTGTATCATATTTCCGTTTTCATCAAAACCGAGAATTCGTTGATGCGCAGCATCGTTGATGAATATTCCCTTAGCATCATCCTGACAAGCGATGTAAGTGGGTGTCTCTACAACCGGATTTGCCCACGATCTCGGCTCTATATAATTCTTCAACTGATAAGTAGAACAGGTAGGCAGGAGCATATTTTCCTGCACAATGGTTTGAAGTCTGTTGATGACTGCAACGAAACCCTCCTGACCGCCGGCACTGACAGTCGGAATCAATCCCTTTTCATACAAAAGAAAAAATGGAAACTTTGTAATATTTGAAGACTGGAAGTTTGTAAAGTCAGGAAAAATTCCAATCGGATGTGTGTATGCATTTCTCTGAATGTATTGTACAAGGTGATTCTTCGTCACCGGTTTGTTCTGACCCGCACGCATTACTTCCAGCAACTGAATAGTTGGCGTGAAGAGCAACTCCTGCTCAAGATTCTTCATGTAGTAATTACACTCCACGCAATACTCGTCAGTTAATACAACGAGCACCACTTTATCGGTGAGATTCTCGAGCATTGCAGGTCGCTCCGTGTTGACCCAAACGGCGTTGCTCGGGAAACTATCATGATCGACTGAAACAACATCTTGCGCCAAGAAGCAATTGGAAAAGGAAATGGACAAAGTGAAAAACAGAAAACGAAGTAGAAATAATCGAGACATCATGCTAATTTTTTTGGAAAATATTCCTTTGCCAAATATGGTTCCAAAATAGGAAATAGGGAATGGAATTATGGGAGAATGGGATAATTGGGTCGAGGCGTGCATCTCACTAGCGAGAGCGCTTTCAAATGTCCAAAACACAAAATAAAAAAAGGCCATCCACGAGGGACAGCCTTTTATATTTCGTGAATGTCTGCTGACTTATTTCACTTTATCCGCAACAGCTTTGAAAGCCTCCGGATGATTCATGGCAAGGTCAGCAAGGACTTTGCGATTCAACTCAATTCCATTCTTGTGAATTCTACCCATAAATTCTGAGTAAGACATTCCATGGATACGCGCACCAGCGTTGATACGTGCGATCCACAGTGAACGGAAGTTACGCTTTCTGAGTTTACGACCTACATAAGCATATGTAAGTGCTTTTTCAACTGCGTTTTTGGCTACGGTCCAGACATTTTTTCTGGCTCCGAAATAGCCTTTGGCCATTTTCAAGATCTTCTTTCTCCTGGCTCTGGAGGCGACGGCATTTTTACTGCGTGGCATATTGTTTTTTGTTTTTTGACTTTGGCGCTGTTACTATTAATTCACAGACTTAAGACCAATGGTCGGGTTAAACTTACCTGCTTTATTTTACGGATTAAGCCGTAGGGAGAAGCAATTGTCTCCTGATGGATCTTGCGTCAGCTTTGTCCACGATGGCATCGTTACCAAGTGCACGCTTGCGCGCGGTTTCCTTTTTGGTAAGGATGTGTCTCTTGAACGCCTTCTTACGCTTGATCTTTCCTGAACCGGTCACTTTGAATCTCTTCTTTGCACCGGATTTGGTTTTTGACTTAGGCATCTGATTACTATTTGAAATTAAAAATTAAAAATACTCTTCCTTGTTGAGACGTCATTTATGACGTCTCAAGAGCCGCGATCAATCGCATCTCTTTTATTTCTTTTTTGGATTGATGATGATAAACATCCTCTTTCCATCCAACTTCGGCATTTGCTCAGGCAATCCGTACTCCATCAATTCCTGGATAAACCTGGTGAGCAAAATCTCTCCTCTGTCTTTATATACAATTGATCTTCCTTTGAAATGTACATAGGCTCTCACCTTTGCGCCTTCCTGCAGGAACGACTTCGCGTGTTTCAATTTGAAATCGAAATCATGATCGTCTGTATTAGGGCCGAAACGTATCTCCTTTGTAGTGACATTCGTTTGCTTGGCCTTAATCTCCTTCTTCTTTTTCTTCTGGTCGTAAAGGAATTTTTTATAATCCCAGATACGACACACCGGTGGTACAGCATTACCCGAAATCTCAATTAGGTCCTGCTCCATGTCCTGAGCCATTTTTAAAGCTTCAGCACGGCTATACACTCCTTGTTCAATATTCTCACCTACCAGTCGTACTTCCGGTGCGATGATTTTATCATTGAGTTTATGCTCAGGCTCCATGGATCTACGACCCCTGTAAAACCTGTTATTTGGTGAGTTAATTTTTGCCTCCGTTTTTAATTAAACTTCTCTTATTCTTTCACTCGCATCAAATTTCTGCGAGCATTTCTTTTATTTCATCGTTCACTTTCTTCGCAAAGTCGGCAATGGATAATTTACCCAGATCACCTTCACCTTTTTTACGCGCCGAAACTGTTCCTGACGATGCCTCTTCCTCTCCAACCACCAGCATATACGGGACTTTTTCGATCTCCGCGTCTCTGATTTTCTTCCCTACTTTCTCATTTCTCTCGTCAAAAAGAGCGCGAATATCGTGAGAATTCAGCTCACTTGAAACTTTACGTGCGTAATCGTTGTATTTTTCACTAACCGGAAGTATCCGAACTTGCTCGGGCGTAAGCCAAAGCGGGAAAAGTCCGGCACAATGTTCTATCAAAATGGCGACGAATCTTTCCATTGATCCAAAAGGTGCACGATGGATCATTACCGGACGGTGTTTTTGATTATCAGCTCCCGTGTATTCAAGTTCAAATCGCTCAGGTAAATTGTAATCAATTTGAACCGTTCCAAGTTGCCATTTTCTACCGATAGCATCACGTACCATGAAGTCGAGTTTCGGTCCGTAGAATGCGGCTTCACCATATTCCACCACTGTCTTCAACCCCTTCTCATTGGCAACTTCCTGGATTTCGCGTTCGGCACGTTCCCAATTTTCATCCGAACCGATATACTTGGCCGGATTGTTTGGATCGCGCAAAGAAACTTGCGCAAGAAAATCCGGAAAATCCAATGTCTTAAAAATGTAGAGGACAAGATCTATCACCTTTCCCACTTCTTCCTTCACCTGCTCGTGTGTGCAAAAAATGTGTGCGTCATCCTGTGTAAATCCGCGAACACGAGTAAGGCCGTGCAATTCGCCCGTTTGCTCAAAACGATAAACAGTTCCAAATTCGGCCATACGTATTGGAAGATCGCGATACGATTTTGGTTCCACCTTATAAATTTCGCAGTGATGCGGGCAATTCATCGGCTTCAACATGTAAAGCTCACCTTCCTGCGGTGTGGCGATTGGCTGAAAACTATCCTTGCCGTATTTCTCCCAGTGACCACTGGTCTCATACAATTCTTTCGAACCGATATGAGGAGTCATCACCTGAACATATCCCATTTTCTTCTGAGCAGCGGTAAGAAACGCTGTAAGTCGCATGCGCAAATCGGTACCCTTCGGCAACCAAAGCGGCAAACCACTTCCTACTTTTTGTGAGAATGCAAAAAGACCAAGTTCCTTTCCGAGTTTTCTGTGGTCGCGCTTTTTCGCCTCTTCCAGAAGTACAAGATATTCTTCCAACTCACTTTGTTTTGGAAAAGTGATGGCATAAACACGCGTAAGCATTTTATTTTTTTCGTCGCCTCTCCAATATGCACCCGCAACATTGAGCAGCTTGGCAGCTTTGATGAAACCCGTATTCGGAATATGAGGCCCACGGCATAGATCAGTAAATTTTCCCTGAGTATAAAACGTGATCTCACCATCGGTAAGGCCATCAATCAATTCAAGTTTATACTGATCGCCTTTCGCTTTGAAATAAGCGATGGCGTCTTGCTTTGAAATTTCCTTGCGAACAAATTCATTCTTCTGACGAGCAAGTTCAAGCATCGTCTTCTCAATTTTTTGAAAATCTGTTTGCGAAAATTCTACATCACCAAAATCAACATCATAGTAAAATCCATTTTCTATAGGAGGACCTATGGCCAGCTTTACTCCCGGATAGTGTGCCTCAATAGCTTCTGCCATTAAGTGAGCTGATGAGTGCCACATCGTGTTTTTTCCCAGATCATCATTCCACGTCAACAGTTTCAACGTCGCATCAACGTTGATGGGTCTATTTGCATCGATAACGATTCCGTCAACAACAGCACTCAGCACGTTGCGGGCGAGACCTTCGCTGATACTTGTAGCAATTTGCATGGCAGTAGTGCCTTGCTCGACAGACTTTTTGCTTCCATCGGGAAGAGTAATGGTGATCATTTTCCTTTTCAAAAAAATTTTGGGTCGCGAAGATAGTACCTAAGCCAGCATTGGACAACGAGACAATGATTGTTGTCGGGAATCCATTATATCAACTATGTTTATAACTGAAAAATCTATCGCATTAAAAAACGGTTTAAATTAGCGTCAACTTTAATTATTCTAATGTCTGCCCGCAGTTCTGCCTTTTTCATTGTAATTGTTTTTTTGTTCGCCTTTTCTGCACCTGCGCAGGAGCCGGAAATGAATTGGTATTTATTGAAATCTGTAAGGTCGATGAACGAAACTCAAGTGAAGACTGCAATTGGTCAAATTCAGTCCACAACCGGTGCAACAGAAGTTTGGTACAATGGTGAAAAGTCGCGCACTTACGGATGCAAAAAATCGGTGCCCATTCAATGGACGGCTGTCATTGCAAATTTCAATGCACATAACGTTTTCATAGCAGACATCACCCGTGGTGAAATTCATCATCAAGGTAATGAGGCTATCACAAGTATTTTTTATCAGCAGGCTTTGTATTACTCCACCTATCCGAGTCAACTGCAAAACGGGTTGCATTTCGATCTCAATCAAGATGAATGGGACGCGCTTCCGAACAACTCAAAGCAATTTTTTCTTCAACAAAACAATTATAGTTTGGTCAATAAATGAGACGGATGATCTCCATAAGAATTTGGATGCTTTCAGTGATTATTGGAACATTTTCTTTTGATGCTTTCTCTCAGATTCCCGCCAACGATGGGTGCGCCAATGCTATTGACATTACTTGCGGAAGTGTAACTAACGGCACAACCGTGAATGCAACTACAGAAACTGTTCCCGCTGCATGTTACGCCAACAACACCAGCGGCAGCGTCTGGTACACATTTACCGGCAACGGGCAAAATATTTTGTTGAGTCTTTGTGTAGGAACAACATTCGACACACAACTAAGTCTGTTCACTGGGAGCTGTACTGCGTTGACTTGCTACGGATTCAATGATGACGGCTGCGGAATCCAGTCTCAGGGCATGATCAGTTCTGTTCCGGGTGTTCAATACTTTGTGCGCGTTTCAGGATATGGAACCGCCAGTGGTCCATTTCAATTGAGTATGACCTGCACCACACCTACTGTACCCAATGATGGTTGCGGAGGTGCCATCAGTTTGAGCTGTCCACAAACTGTAACAGGAACTACCATCGGCGCCGCACAAGACGTGATACCTTTTGGCTGCTATATAAATAATACTAGTCCGGGTGTGTGGTATACCTTCAATGGAACCGGTGCCAGCACTACTGCGAGTTTATGCGGATCCGGTTATGATACGCAAATCTCGATTCTCACAGGCAGTTGTAGTGGATATTCATGTGTTGGTTACAACGATGACTTCTGTGGTGCACAATCACAGGCAACATTCAACACAGCGGTTGCAGCGGTTTATTACATATATGTTTCAGGCTGGGCCTCTGCCAGTGGAAATTTCACCCTCAGCCTGACATGCGCTGCCCCGCCTCCACCTGCGTGTTACAACCCAACACCAACTACTTGTGCATTCATCAACGCCGGACCTGATATTTCAATTCCAACCTGCAGCGATCCATGCGTTCCGATGGATTTGACAGCAAATTATCTTCCTTCAGGAAATACCAGCAGCTATTCTGTTTGTGGTGTTCCGTATGCACCGTATCCTTTTAACTTCGGCACAGGATTCAGCATTGGCACAGATGACCTTTGGACGCCTGTCGTCAATCTTCCCTTTCCTTTTTGTTTCTATGGCACCAACTATACTCAATGTGTAGTTGGATCAAATGGTCTGATAAGTTTTAATGCAGCATATGCCGGCGGTTATTGTCCCTGGGCCTTTACTGCCAGTTGTCCTAGTGCAGCATTACCGCTGAATGCTATTTACGGTGTGTATCACGATATAGATCCATCAATCATGTGCGGCACTTCGCCTTGCGGTGATGCGCGTTATGCCACTTTCGGGGCATCGCCTTGCAGACGTTTCGTTGTGAGCTATGACAACGTTCCACTGTTTTCCTCTGTTTGTAACGCGTTGCGCTCTTCTTGTGAAATTGTGTTACACGAAACAACCAATATCATTGAAGTATTCGTAGAGAACAAACCCGTTTGTCCGTCCTGGAATTCAGGCAATTCAGTGATTGGCATTCAGAATGCTACAGGTACAGCAGGAATATCTCCATCGACAAGAAATACCGGCGCTTGGGTAGCAGCAGTTGAAGGCTGGAGATTCACTCCTAGCGGAGCCAGCAATGTCGCTGTTACATGGACATCACAAAGCGCTACACTCGGGACGGGTGGAACGCTATCCATTTGTCCGACTGCTCCATCAACTACATATGTGGCCACTGCTGTTTACACTCTTTGCTCCGGAGCTACTGTCACACTTAATGATGACGTTATCGTTCAATGCTCCCTGACACAAGTGCCTGTTGAATGGCTGTCTTTCGACGCCTCACTTTCAGCCGACGAAAAAAATGTCATTTGCAATTGGACTACAGCTTCAGAGTTGAACAATGATTACTTCACCATCGAACGTTCGCAAGACGGCGCCGATTGGACTGAAATCGGTTTTGTTAGTGGGAGCGGAACCACAACGGCTGTTAGTCATTACGCTTTCAAAGATGCGCAGCCTCATCATGGAGTTAGCTATTACCGCATACGACAAACAGATTACAATGGCGTAAACGATCTTTCTGACATTCGTTCAGTACAAAGAAAATACACTGGCCAACTGTATGCATTTCCCAATCCTTCCAAAGACCGAATAACCATTACGCCTTGGAAAATTTCCAATTCTGTGAAGATGATTGAAACGGGTGGTAGAGAAGTATTTGTTGAATACAACAACTTGGGACAGATAGATATAAGACCATTGAATTCCGGCACTTACATTCTTGAAGTGAAGGATCAAGACACGGGTGAAGTACAGCGATTACCGGTGATGGTGAACAAGTGATACGAGGTTCAATTATTTTTTTCTAATCTTTAATAATGCGAATAGACACCACTTCAAAGCGGTGCAAGGACTGATGCGCCTTATTTTTGTCCCTCAAAATTTTATGACATGAGAGAAATTCAATTCAGAGAAGCGATCTGCGAAGCGATGTCGGAAGAAATGCGCCGCGATGAAACCGTGTTTTTGTTGGGAGAAGAAGTAGCAGAATACAATGGAGCCTACAAAGCGTCCAAAGGAATGCTCGATGAATTTGGAGCGAGGCGCGTGATTGACACGCCTATTGCCGAGCTAGGATTTTCCGGCATAGCCGTAGGCGCAGCAATGAATGGTCTTCGTCCGATTGTAGAATTCATGACATGGAATTTCGCCATCCTCGCAGCCGATCAGATCATCAACTCTGCCGCGAAAATGTTGCAAATGAGCGGTGGACAATACAACGTGCCGATCGTTTTCCGCGGACCAAATGGTACTGCTGGACAACTTGCAGCAACACACTCGCAAAGTTTCGAGTCGATGTATGCGCACATTCCCGGACTTAAAGTAATCACACCATCCAACCCATATGACGCGAAAGGCTTGCTGAAAGCGGCCATCCGCGACAACGATCCTGTTGTGTTTTTCGAAAGCGAAAAAATGTATGGCGACAAGGGCATGGTGCCGGATGGCGAGTATATCCTTCCTATTGGAGTTGCAGATATCAAGCGCGAAGGAACCGATGTGACGCTGGTGTCATTCGGCAAGATCATGAAAGTAGCTTTGGCTGCGGCTGAAGAGTTGGAAAAAGAAGGCATCAGTGTTGAGGTAATTGACCTCCGCACGATTCGTCCACTCGACATTGATACGATTATACAATCTGTAAAGAAAACCAACCGACTCATCATCCTTGAAGAGTCGTGGCCGGTGGCAAGTATCGCCACTGAAATAACATACCGTGTGCAACGTAATGCATTCGATTACCTCGATGCACCCATCCGCCGCATCATGCAAAGTGATACACCATTTCCATTTGCAACCACGCTGATCGATGCAGCACTTCCGAATGTGGGCGACGTAGTGCGCACTGCGAAGGAAGTATTATACAAATAGCAAAAAGTTCAGCGTTTGTAGTTCAAAGTTGAGAGATGCTTTTTCTGGCTATTAAGTGTAGAGTTTATTGATGACTTTCTTCGATAGATCAATAGCAGTTTTGTTCCTGGTTATCAGTATTCAATGCGCTCGATTGAACATAGAGATTGTCGATTACGTTTTTCGAAAGACAAACAATAGATTAGTTCCCGGTTCCATTGCCATAGGATAAACTGTTAAGTAAGTTTCCTACATCCAAATTTTAAATTTTACTTCGTGCTACTTCGAGTCCTCGTGACAAAAAATTCTTTATGGCAAAAAAAAGACTTCACCATTTCATCAACCACTTAAAAATTTGAGTCCTAAATTCACCCGCAGTAAACTTCAAACACGAGCAATGAAATCACTCTTTACACTTTGTGCAATAGCCTTCACAACATTTGCAATGGCGCAGCCCGCCGGCAGTCTAGATCCAACGTTTGGAGTTGGGGGAAGAGTGACGACATCCATACTCAACGGCGATGACAAAGCCTACGGCGTTGCGATACAAACTGATGGAAAAATTGTTGTTTCAGGAACTTCAACAAGCAATATCACTGGAAAAGATTTTGTAGTGGTGCGGTACAATAGTGATGGCTCGCTAGACGAAACATTTGGCGTTGCCGGCAAAGTTACAACTGATGTACAAATAGGCAGTGATGACATAGCATACAGCCTGGCACTTCAAGGTGATGGCAAAATCATACTCGCCGGATCCAGCGATAACGGCAGCAATAAAAACGCTGCATTGATGCGATACAATACAGACGGTACAATTGATATTTCTTTCGGCAACAATGGAAAAGTTTTGACTGATTTTGAGAACTCGCAACAGGATGAAATTCGCGTGGTGAAGATTCACGCGCTCACGGGAAATATAATAGTCGGTGGCTCGACAATTATCTCATCGAACATCTCCAAGCCTGTGGTAGCACGCTATACAAGCGCCGGAATATTGGACAACACTTTCGATAACGATGGCATTCGCACACTTTGGGTTACGAATCTCGATTATCAATATTTATTCTCAGTAGAAGATCTCGCCGTACAAACCAATGGCAAGATCACTGCTGTGGGATGGCGCGATTTCCCCGGTCAATCATGGAGTTCGGACTATTGGGCGTGTCGCATAAGTAGTGATGGCAGCATGGACAACACCTTCTCAGGAGACGGCGTCAACGTTTTCAACGGAAATTTCAATGGCCACGATCGCGCTTACAGCATGATCCTCAAATCCGACAACAGCATTATTATGGCCGGTGGTGGATATGTGAGCACACTAAAATACGATTTCACTCTTTCACAATTGACAGCCAACGGGCTTTCAGGATCGGTTTCTGCCACTATTGACTACGGATCATTGCTCGATGATATAGCATACGGACTGGCAGAGGACAGCAATGGTTCTTTTGTGTTGGCCGGTGTTTCAGGCAATTCCACCACTAAATCCTTCGCGCTTTCAAAAGTCACGTCCGGTGGATCGTTGGACAACACATTCGGCACCAATGGCAAAGTGACAACTACGTTCAACAATGCATCTCTCAATGAATGTTATGATATAGCAATACAACTAGATAATAAAATTGTAGCTGTTGGATATGCCGGCAATGCATTTGCCATTGCGCGTTACGTCGGTGTTGCCACTCCTCAGCTTAGCGATTTTCAGTTAATCACACCTGCAAATGGAGCAATGAATCAGAACTATTCGAATTTAATATTCGACTGGTCGGATGCATTTGGCGCCACAGGTTACGAACTTGAAATCGACAATACGTCAGATTTTTCCGGTTCCGTGGTGACTTACAACTCAACAACTTCGACAAAGACAGTCAACAATTTAATGCCGGCCACCATTTATTATTGGCGTGTTCGCGCCACAGATGGCGCAGCATTCGGGACGTATAGTGAAGTAAGAAGTTTCAATTCGAATACGCTGGAGAATTTTACATTGCAACTGCCTTTGAACAATGCCATCAACCAGGAATATGTATCACTCGTGCTCGATTGGTCGAATGCTTTAGGTGCTGCTGGATATGCAGTGGAAATTTCAACTGCTTCGGATTTTTCAGTATCACCACTATCTTATACCAGCACAAATTCCACATACACCGCAATGAATCTCGCACCGGTAACTACCTATTACTGGCATGTGCGAGTAGTAAACGGAACCAATATCGGTACTTGGTCAGATACCTGGAATTTCACGACAAAAGAGAACACAATAGGAGTTGATGAATTGAGTGCCTCCGAATTTCTATTGTATCCAAATCCAGTTCGCGATGTCCTGGTGATTGAGTCGACCAATGGACAGAGAAATGACCAATACAAAATGTTTGACAACATGGGGAAAGTTGTGCTGTCAGGACTCCTCACCGGCACTAAGACCACACTTTCGTTGAAGAATTTTGCTACCGGAAACTACTTCGTACAGATTGGAAACGACTCAAGAGATTTGCATCAGATAGTAGTGGAGTGAACTGGATTGCGTTGAAAATTGTTTCGCGTCACAAATCACAAATTGCAAATCGGAAATAGGAAATAGGAATATGGGGGTTAGGATTATTGTGCCCTCATGATTTAGGTTGACAGGTCACCTGCCTAAACGCCAAAGTTTGTGGATAAAGTTTGGTTATACATTTTTATAGCAGGATTTAATTTTGGT
>JAYTOA010000177.1:0-3180 GCA_043748015.1 Flavobacteriales bacterium | reverse complement strand
ACAGGAACATTTTCGCCGTATTCAGCGCGATACTTCTCTGCATTCACTTTGATGATAGGATCCACTTCACAATGAGTAGCGATCAACATTTTCACTTGAGAGAAAATATTTTCCAAAGCGATGGGATCATCCACCAGCATGTCGCCGGTGCTACTTCCCATAAAAATTTTCACGCCGCACACTTTCTTTGGATCGAGTTGAAGCAGTTGATTCAGATTTGTATTTGACGTACCCATAAAAAATGAGTAATTCGCCAATGATACCTCAGCAGCGCGCGAATATTTTTCTTCGAGACGTTCGATAGTAATTGCAGCAGGAACAGTATTCGGCATTTCCATAAATGAGGTAATTCCTCCGGCCACAGCAGCACGTGACTCTGTAAAAAGCTCGCCCTTGTGTGTCAGTCCAGGCTCACGAAAATGTACTTGATCGTCGATGAGTCCGGGAAACAAATGCAAACCTTCTCCAGAAATGACCTCAGTGTTTTCATCATTCGTGATAGTGTTCGGTCCGGATAATTTGGAGATCAGATTTCCATCCACCAAAATATCCATAGGTCGAATTGAATTTTCATTGACCACCTGAACATTCCTAATGAGAGTTTTCCGCATTACTTTTTCTTGAGATTTTTTCTTGAGACTCTTCTGAAGCGCATTTTCAATACACCTATTACTGCTTCATTGAAAATATTCATACTCATTTTGCTAACGCCAAGAACGCGATCAATAAATGTAATTGGAACTTCGACGATACTGAATCCGAGTTGATTGGTGTTGTACTTCATTTCAATCTGAAATGCGTAACCGATAAACTTAATGCTATCGAGATCGATTGTCTCAAGTACTTTTCTTCTATAACAAACAAAACCGGCGGTACTGTCGCGCACACCAATCCAAAGAATCGCATTTACATAAATGGAGGCGCAGAAACTCATTGCAAGGCGTTTGAACGGCCAGTTTTCTACGCCACCGCCCTTCACATATCGCGAACCAACAGACATGTCACCACCGCCTGTTGTGCATCCCTCGTACAAGCGCACGAGATCTTTCGGATTGTGCGAAAAATCACAATCCATTTCGAAAACAAAACCGTAATCACGTTCTAGTGCCCATCGGAAACCAGCGATATATGCCGTACCAAGTCCGAGCTTTCCTTTTCGTTCGTGAATATGAAGTTTGTCCTTAAACTCTTGTTGAAGCGACTTCACAATATTTGCGGTGCCATCAGGTGATCCATCATCTACAATGAGAACATGAAATTCTTTGGGCAACGAGAAAACTGTGCGAAGCATACGCTCCACGTTTTCCTTTTCGTTATAGGTTGGTATGATGACGAGACTATCCGACACGACTATTCAGTTGAATATTTTGATATTAATATTTTTACCTCATCTTTCAATGGGATCAGATGATTGATTGCAATACTCCAAACGAGCACAAAGTCAACCTGATCATATTTATGTGCCATTCTATTCCTAAATCGAACAATCCGCCTTGCATTAGTAATTTCAATTTCCGGATTTTTATGCAACAATCCTTGAATAGCTTCACCATTGACCACAAGTTTTTTTTCAGTTGCAAACAAAGTCCTTTTGTCTGAAGTAAAATCTTTGAAGGAACACAGACCTTCAGTAAACTCGATGATTTCATCAATCGAATTCTGAACATCTTTCAAATACTTGAGTACTTCAAGCTTCATATAAACTAACCTTGCTTTGTTCGACACTCCTTATGAAGTAAGGGTTCTGCATCATATTTACGGTAAGTAAATCAACTTTTCGATCCAGAAGCTCTTCAAATTCATCATACAATTCATAAAAGTGATTCGCATAATTCTCATAGCCTTCATTGAGCACATTTATTTCGACTAAAAAATCATAATCACTATCATCCTTGATCGCGTGCTTTGTTGCAGAACCGAATAAATACAAAGATTTCACATCATGCTTACTACAAAGCAATTTTATGTCCGTCAATTTATTTTGAATCTCCTCTGGAATCATTTTTCAACAATTGTCTCTGTTTCCATGTCCATTTCCGCAATCAACTTCTCCACATGTTCCACCATATTCTTGCTGCCAATAAAAAGCGGAGCACGCTGGTGTAGTTCTTTTGGCTGAAGATCCATGATGCGCGTTTTGCCATCCGAAGCCTTACCACCTGCCTGTTCAATGATAAAAGCAAGAGGATTCGATTCGTATTGAAGACGCAATTTACCGTCAGGATTTTTCACTGTTCCGGGATAAATATAAATTCCACCTTTGATCAGATTGCGATGAAAATCTGCAACCAAAGATCCGATGTAACGCGCGCTATAAGGTCTTGACGTTTTCTTATCAGACTGTTTGCACCAATCCACGTAGGCTCTTACAGCATTGCTGCACGACAACAAATTCCCTTCGTTGATGCTGTAAATATTTCCATCTTCAGGAGTTTTTAAATTCTCGTGCGAAAGACAAAACTCACCTATACTCGGCTCGAGTGTAAAGCCATTTACACCGTGACCTGTGGTATAAACAAGCATAGTACTTGAACCGTATACCACATAGCCGGCAGCTACTTGTTCACTTCCTTTCTGAAGAAAATCGTTGATGTTTGCAAGATCACCAACGCTGCTTCGTCTTCTGAAAACGCTGAATATCGTACCTATGCTCACGTTCACATCGATGTTGGATGAACCATCGAGTGGATCAAAAAGAATCACATACTTGGCCTTTTTACAATTTGCTGAATCGAAAGCGAAATATTTTTCGTTCTCTTCACTTGCAGCGCCGCAAACCTGACCGCCCCAACGGACTGCATTCAGCAATGCCTGATCTGCAAACACATCCAGTTTCATCTGCGTTTCACCTTGAATATTCGTGCTTTCCATAGCGCCGATGATATCCTGTAAGCCCGCCTTGTTTACTTTATGATTGATAATTTTCGAGGCAATACCAATATCGGCCAGAAGGCGCGACAAGTCACCGGATGCGTAGGGAAAATCTGCCTGTCGCTCCATAATGAATTCACTCAGCGTTACAATACTGCTCATGGCGGCGAAGATAAGTGTCAGCGCGTGTTTTGCATAGGCCCAAATCAGTTGATGAAAAACTCACTTTCCCTGGAAAATAAAGTCACTGATTTTTTTCCTTAAAATTGCGAATCCCGAACGCATTGGCAATAAAACGCCAACCCATCG
>JAYTOA010000176.1:0-10436 GCA_043748015.1 Flavobacteriales bacterium | reverse complement strand
TTTTTGGTTTAGCAGAGAAAAAAATTACAAAGTAGCCGCCTATTCAAAAATGATTTACTCGGCTTCCGGTGAACCTATAAAAATGATCACAGGCTGGATGCAAATGGGTGCCGGCGGATTGATCGTAGGAACAGTAGCCGGGCACATTGCCGCTGCTTGGTATGCATGGAGAAAATTTGTTGCAAGCGAACCTCTTTCAGTATTCAAAGGATTATCGCGTAAGCGAATGAAAGAGCTCGCCCACGAACATGGCGACTATCCACGCTACGCTGTCTGGGGTGGAGTATTAAACAATCTCGCGCAATGGGCACACGTGGCAGTTTTCACTTTTTTCTATGGCGAAAAAGCTTTGATCCCCATCGGGCTCATAGCACTTAGCAGAAGAATTTTCTTCAATCCATTAGGCATACTATCTACATCCTACGGTCAGGTTTTTTATCAAAGGATTTCAGAAATAGAATCGCCCACTGAGCTTAGAGATTTTTATCTAAAGAACCTATTCCGATTTCTCGGCTTCGCTGCAGTGATGGTTCTTATAGTTCAGTTATTGCCACACAACACGCTTGGTTTCATCTTCGGTGAATCGTGGTATGAAGCCCTCGCGTATCTAAAAATTCTAAGCTATTGGTATGCTTTGAATTTTGTAATCGGCACTTTGTCTTTTATTTTTTATCGATTGAATCTTCAATGGTATACGTTGGTGGTGGACATCTTTCATTTTCTGATCGTGATAGCGGCATTCTGGTTTGCATGGAGCAGCGGAATGAATGAACTGGATGCGGTGAAGGCAATGGTCTGGGCGAAAGTGATCTATCTTATATTGAATGGATGCGCCATTATTTACTTTCTGAACCGAAATTGCAAAATAAAAAATTAATAGGTCGTTGAAAGTTATTCCTGTCATATCCGAACGCATAGAAGAATTTCATTCATTGAAGTCCTCAAATCTTTTCGTCGGTGAAGATTGGTGCGAGTGCTTTGGATCTTCACTTCAGCGCTTTTTTCTTGTAGATGAAAATGAAAAACCTATTGGCGGATTTGTGGCATATCATGGAGGAAAAGGAAAATTACGCACGCTCATTACGCCGCCATTCACGCCTCACATAGGCTTGTTCACGAATGAAAACAAAAGCAAACCCGTCAAGGTAAATTCTTTCCGAAAGGATGTGATTGACGCGATTGCAGACTTTCTCTTGTCATCAAAGTATGTTTACTTCAAACTGGATTTCGCTCCTGAGTGGCATGACATGCAACCGATGATCTGGAAAAAAATTCAAACGACGATTCGTTATACTTATCAAATTGATCTTCAGCAAAGCGTATCAGAGATTAACGACAATCTCGATTCATCCAAAAGGAACAAAATCAATAAAGGTGAACGCGACGGACTACAGGTAAGTCATGAGCCGGATGTTCAGCTGGCATACAGAATGATTTCCGAAAACCTGGAATCGAATGCAATAAAAGTTCATGAAAGTATTCTTCAGAATTTGCTCTCACTTTGCAAATCAAAAGACTTCGGCATTTTTACTTTGACAACTTTGAATGATGCCGCCATGGCGATTAATATTTGTGTGATTGACAACAAGACTGGGTTCAATTTGCTCAGTGCATTAGACCGAAAAAACAAACAAGGTCAGGCAGGAACATTTGGTATTTACAACAGCATACTCAGGGCAAAAGAAAAAGGACTTTACATTTTCGATTTCGAGGGTTCCGGTGTTCCGGAGATCGAAGAATTCTTCCGCTCATTCGGAGGCGACCTTGTACCATACTTCAGCGTCACCGGTGGCAAATGGCCGTGGCCGATGCTGATGAAGCTGACGAAGCGAATCTGATACAATTCGTATCGCTTTTTCATATTCATCACAAAAAAAAACACCATACAGTTTTGCATGGTGCTTTATAACTATACAGAAACATTGCGTTTCCGAAATTCACGCTTATCCTACAATTGTGTCATAGGTAACTTTAAATTCTTTGTCATCTGCGAAATATTCCATTCCGTAGTCGAGCCACTCTTTGGCTTCAGATTTACTGCTACCTGAAAGTGCCGTAGCGTGTCTGGTAAGCGCCTCTCTTAATAATGCAAGTTGCTCTTTACCCTGACTGGCTTGTTTCGCAACTAGAATTTCCTTTGCTTTATCAATTGCAGCCGCGCTCTCCTTCTTAGATTTCAAAGCGCCGAAGGCAAGACCAAGCATTAATTGAGAACCTGCATCATTCGGATCCATATCAAGCAATTGATCGTATATCTGCTTTGCCTTACTGAACTTTTGAGTATCCATCATATTCTCTGCTTCAGCGATTGCAGAGGTGCGCAAGGCAGCAAAAAAGTCTTCATATTCAGCCGCATACTTTTTTTCTTTGTCCTTCGAACCATACTTTGAAATATACTTCATAGCATCCTTGAATGCGTTCGGATACTTCTCTTTGTATTCGTCTCTTTTTGACATTTCAAAATAGCAACGACTCATAAACAAGTATGGCAAAGGGTCTTTCTTTGTTTCATCCTTTAAGGTGTAACCCTCAGCTTTATAGAGACATTTGTCGTACTTCTCTGTGACAAACAATGTGAGCAGGTCCTTATAATCTTTATCGGTCTGCGCAATGGCATTGCCAATAGTAAAAGCAAAAAACAATACTGCGAATAATTTTTTCATGTGTTCTTTTGTTGATCGGTGCGTGGAATTTCAAAAACGATGCCTAAATGGCCAATCAGCGAATTTGCTACAAAAATCGGAAAATTTCCCGTTAAAATACAATGAAGGCTTCAGAAACGAAATATGCTATCGCATGGATGCGCTCCAAAGGCTGGAAACCACAGGCATTTCAGCTCGAAGCGTGGCATGCCATGTCATCAGGTCTGGAGGGCATTGTGAACGCACCGACCGGAAGCGGAAAGACATATAGTGTGATGCTTCCATTCATTACAAATTATACTGACAAAAAAGAAAAGGTCCAAGGACTGCGGATGATCTGGCTCACACCTATTCGGGCACTGGCCAAAGAAATATATATATCCGCTCAGCGCGTCATTGATGATTTGTCCATTCAATTAACTGTTGGAATTCGAACAGGAGATACCACGCCGGAAGAAAGAAAAACGCAGCGAAAGAATGTCCCGAATATTCTAATCACCACACCAGAAAGTCTGCATCTGATGATTTGCGCGAAAGGTTATCCTGAACAGTTGGGCGATCTAGAGTACTTAGTTGCAGATGAATGGCATGAACTCATGGGAACAAAGCGCGGTGTTCAGGTTGAACTAGCAATAAGTCGGATGAAAACAATTGCGCCTTATATGAAGATCTGGGGCATTTCAGCGACTATTGGGAATCTTGAAGAAGCGATGCAGACGTTACTTGGAAATGATCGCGGCCTTTTTGGAAAATTGATTAAGTCAGGATTGAAAAAGAAAATTGAAGTCGTTTCCATTCTACCCAAAGCACCTGAAACTATGCCTTGGTCCGGTCATCTGGGGACCAACCTAGTGAAGCATTTGATACCGGTGATTCATAAAAGCAATTCGACACTGATATTCACGAATGTGCGATCACAATGTGAAATCTGGTATCGAAAATTACTTGAAGCAGATGAATCACTTGGAGGAGTTATGGCGATGCATCATGGCAGTATCAGTAAAGAAATTCGCAATTGGGTTGAGGATGCGATTTATGAGGGACGCCTGAAAGCCGTTGTATGCACGAGCAGTTTGGATCTAGGTGTTGACTTCGCTCCGGTAGAAACCATCGTACAGATAGGTGGACCAAAAGGAATTGCGCGGTTCGTCCAGCGCGCCGGTCGCAGCGGACATCAACCCAATGCTTCATCCAGAATTTATTTTCTTCCAACACATTCTTTGGAATTGATTGAAGCGGCAGCATTGCGACAAGCCATTGAAGAAAATTACTTAGAAGATCGTCCGCCATTGACGATGTGTTTTGACGTTTTAATTCAATATCTGGTAACGTTATCAGTAGGTGAAGGATTTATACCCAATGAAATTCTCAACGAGATTAGAAATACGACTTGTTACTCAACTATTACTGATGAAGAGTGGAACAGTGTAATGTCTTTCACTTCCGCAGGAGGCGAATCACTTGGCTCGTATGACGATTACAACAAGATCAAACTCATTGATGGAAAATATCGAGTATCCAATCAACGCATTGCTCGTCGTCATCGACTTTCGATTGGAACAATTGTAAGTGATACCATGATGATGGTAAGATTCAATCGCGGTGGATTGCTTGGCTATGTTGAAGAATCTTTTATGGCTTCGTTGAGTGATGGCGACAACTTCTGGTTTGCAGGACTCAATCTGGAATTGATACGCACGAAAGAATTAACTGCGTATGTGAAAAAATCCACGAAGCCCGGAGGACGAAGTCCTGCATGGCTTGGAGGCAAACTTCCGCTCTCATCAAAGATGAGTGATATGCTACGAAGAAAAATGGATGAAGCTTCGCATGACACACCGGATCAAAAATGGAAAGACATAGAGTTGAAATTTATTCAACCAATAATTAAATTGCAAAAAGAGCGATCGCATGTTCCCGCTCTGGACGAATTACTGATCGAAAAATTTCAAACTGACGATGGATACCACGTAGTATTCTATCCATTCGAAGGACGATTTGTTCATGAAGGACTTGCTGCTTTGTTTGCTTCGCGCATAAGCACAATGTATCCTATAACGTTCTCATTTGCTTACAACGATTACGGATTTGAGTTGATGAGTGATCAACCAATACGCATAGAAGATGCGTTGGGAGAATCATTGCTTGACATAGAAAATCTCGAACGCGATGTGTTATCAGGAGTCAATTCTTCCGAGCTTGCGCGCCGCCGATTCAGAGATATTGCAGCCATTGCAGGACTTGTCTTTAAGGGCTATCCGGGTCAACCTGTGAAGGATCGCCATCTTCAAAGTTCGTCTCAATTAATTTTCAAAGTGTTTGAAGATTACGATCCAAAAAATTTATTGCTACGCCAATCATATGACGAAGTCGTAAACTATCAGTTGGAAATGTCGCGACTCAGAAAAGCGATGAACCGCATGTTCAATCAAAAAATCATTATCACACATCCCGAAAAACCAACACCTTTTGCATTTCCAATCATGGTAGATCGATTGCGTGACAGGATGAGCAGTGAGTCGCTGGGTGAAAGGATTAAGAGAATGAGTGTGGATTGGGGCTAGAACATTTGTGATTTTTAAATTGTGATTTGTGATTTAAGGAGCACACCGGAAAAAATGCAAAGCTGGTTGACACGGAATAAAAATTTGCACCATCACAAAAAAGAGAAAATTCCACAGTTAAGTGTAATGCCATAAATCACAAATTACAAATCGCAAATTTCTAATAGAGAGCGTTTCTGTTCATCACCTCCGGCTTTTCAACACCAAGGATTTTAAGAACTGTTGGAGCGACGTCAGCGAGGATTCCGTTGTGAACGGTGTGAATGTCCTTGTCTATGATCCAAACTGGAACAGGGTTGGTGGTGTGAGCAGTGTTAGGCGATCCATCATCGTTTATCGCGAAATCTGCATTTCCGTGATCTGCGATGATTATGAAAGAATAACCGCAATCGATTCCGGTTTCAACTACTTGCTTAAGACACGCATCCGTTGCTTCAACTGCTTTCACTATTGCGGGAAAAACTCCGGTGTGCCCCACCATATCCGGATTAGCAAAGTTGAGGCATATAAAATCCGGCGGATTATTTTTCATCTCCAGGCAAATTGCATCAGCTATTCCTGCAGCGCTCATTTCCGGTTGAAGATCGTATGTCGCCACCTTTGGCGAGGGAATCATGATTCGTCTTTCTCCTTTAAACTCCTTTTCTCTTCCACCACTGAAGAAAAAAGTGACGTGTGGATATTTTTCTGTTTCAGCAATTCTGATTTGTGACTTACTGTTTTTTTCCAATACTTCGCCAAGCGTCATCACCAAATTATCTTTGTCATAAACGACGTGAACATTGTGGAATGTCTCATCATAGTTCGCCATCGTCACATAATACAATTTCAGGGGCTTCATCTCAAACTCGGGAAAAATTTGCTGAGTCAAGACTTGCGAAATTTCACGACAACGATCCGTTCGAAAATTGAAGCAAATCACAACGTCGTTTTCCTGAATAACCGTTTTGGTTTTGCCGGCATCAACAATGATTGATGGTTCAATAAACTCATCTGTCACACCATTTGCATACGATGCTGCCACCGCATCAGCTGCTGTCGCATAAATATCGCCAATGCCTTTGACCAAAAGATCGTATGCTCGCTTCACTCTCTCCCACCGCTTGTCGCGATCCATAGAAAAATATCTGCCTATGACTGAAGCAATAGAAACATTTGAATCTTCGATATGCGTTTCTAGCCGATGGATGTATTCTGCTCCACTCTTTGGATCTGTATCTCTACCATCGGTGAAAGCATGGATAAAAGTGGGAACCGTCGGAAACGATTTCGCCATATCACAAAGAGCGAGCAAGTGATTTATATGCGAATGAACACCTCCATCGCTTACCAATCCCATCAAATGAAGATTCACTTTGTTCGTTGAAGCATGATTGAATGCATTCAACAATACTTGATTTTCATGAAATGTTTTTTCCCTAATAGCCACATTGATTTTTACGAGATCCTGATATACAATTCTACCGGCACCGATATTCATGTGACCCACTTCACTGTTGCCCATTTGACCTTCAGGCAGACCAACATTTTCACCATCTGTGCGCAATTGGGAAACAGGAAACGATTCATTCAGGTGATCCGCAAAAGGCGTGGCAGCCATGTACACTGCGTTTCCCGAGTTCTTTGATCCGTTGCCCCATCCATCAAGAATAATCAGACATACTTTTTTTTTCTCACTCATTATTGCTGCGTTGTAAAAGTCACTACAAAAATGCTTCCTGTGGGTTGGTTATCGCGGATGAAAATTTTTCCATGGTGCAATTTCACAATATTTGCACAGATAAAGAGACCAAGTCCAGTTCCTTTAGCCGTTCGTGTTTCTTCATTACCCATACGATAAAATTTTCCGAAAACTTTCTGCTTCTCCTCCTCCGGAATTCCTGAACCATCATCTTCAATCTCGAATTGAATTTGCTCATCTCTCAATTTCAGTGAAACATGCACTTGTTTCGAAGCACCATATTTCACTGCATTCTCCAACAAATTGGCAACCAAGGCTTGCAACATTTGTTCATCGCCATTCAGTGTAATACCGTCTGAAATTTCAGCGTTAAAATTCGCCTCAGAAATACTTCGAAATCGCTTCAACTCCTGAATAATCAAATTGGAAAAATCCAATCTCTCCTTCAACAAAGTTCCGTTGCTTTGCTCAAGCCGTGTTGCCATCAGAATATTTTCTGACAATGTTTGTAGTCTTCTGGTTTCCCTTAGTGCGTCAGAAATAAGTTCAGCGTTCTGTTCAGCGGTAAGCTTCCTGGACTTCATGGTTTCCAATTGAAGTTTTACAGCTGCGATGGGCGTTTTCAATTCATGTGTTACAGAAAGCAAAAAATTTTTCTCCATTCGTGCTAATCTCAACTCCCTCATTACCGTTCTTTTTATATACCAGAAACCGAGGATCAACAACAACAGAAAAACACTTCCCTCGCCCACGACCATCCAAATCTTACCTCGTAAAACAGGTAGTTGCGATTGTCCGATGATTACGCTTTTAAGTTCTAATACTTCGCCATTTAGCTGGATTAAATGATAGCCCCACCAAGACAATTGGAACAAAATGTAAATAGCCAACACATACAAAATGAACAATGTTCTTTTCTCTTTGATTGGCGATAAACTATCGGGCATATTTTTAGCTTGTAAGAAGAAATCAAAAACCACAAACTCTTTCTAAGTTCATGTCAAAGGTAAAGTTGATCAAAGATTGTTCAATGCGATCTCGTTTGATTTGGGCAGATTTCAGTTCTACTATTTTGAGAATTTGCAAGTGATGGCCAAAAGAAAAAGCCTCTCCGTCAGGAAAGGCTTTCTCATTTCAACAGAAATTATTTCTTAGGTCTTTCAACCGGTTTTGTCTGTGGACTTTTATCAGAGGGTTTTGCTTCAACGTTTGGGCGATCAGATTCCGGGCGCACAGGACGAGGCTTTGTTGTCACGTCACCAGTTGGCTTACGTGGAATTCTCTTTTCGTAAACAAAGTGAGTATCAATCTTTCCTTCTTTATCACGGCTTTCATAGTTCTGTTGAAATTTAAAGCCAAGAGTTGCGAAATAATTCATTGCATCCGGCATTGTAGGATATGTCATTGTGCGCAATTCCATCAATTGCTTTGACAATTCCTTGTCGGCCAAAGTGGCTACCAACTCACGTCCAAAATCAGCTTTGATTGTTTGAACACCTGCGGAATTTGTACTTGAAATCAACTCGATAAAGATGATTTCCGGATTCTCAATTGCGAATTTATTGTCTCCGGTTTTTGCGGCTGTAGAAACTGCGCCAGAAGTTGTTTTTTCTTGCGCAACAGCGAAGAACGGCATTGCTGCTAGAGCAAGAACGATTAGTTTTTTCATAGAATGATTAATGTATTAATTTGAAGGTTGCCAAAATTAGAATAACCATGCCACGAGTGCGACAAGGAAGTGTTAAAATCTGAGGAAGATGCTGAAAGCGCTGTTACAAAGGCGTTTCCGAAAGAATATTTTATTACACTTAGCTGCAGAAGCAACAAAACGATGCGAGTCACGGCAGTTTGAGAACAAAATGTTCCTTCTCTCGAGTTGAATGAAAGAAGAGTATTCCAAAGTGAAAAAAATCAAGACTCGCCGTCACATCCGATCGGGCGGAAATATCCGACCATGCTTTTTCCATTTCTGCAGACCAATGTATATCATCAAGAACGACAATGGAATTTTCATGAATTCGGTCACTGATCATGTTAAAGTATTTCATGGTCGGCACATACGCGTGATGACCGTCAATCAAAGCAAAATCAACCACTTTCATGTCTTCAAGCACCAGTGGAAGTATATCACCAAATGTTCCCTGGAATGCTTTAATATTTTTCAGTTCAAGGTTAGAAAAAACTTCTGTAGCACGGAGATAAATACTTGCTGCGCCTTCAATTGTCCAAATTTTGCTGTTAGAATTGGTAGAGGCGAAATATGACGTCGTCGTACCGAGGCTCGTCCCCAGTTCAAGAATATTTTTCGTTTGAAAGTGTAGGATGATCTTAGAAAATGCTTGAGCACACTTTGCGGATTGCAATGCCGATTTAGCGATAGATGAAACTTTTCTATATGAAGAAGAATTCACTCTTGATCCGGCACCAAAGTCATCTACCTGTACAATAGAATTATCCTTCAACAATTTTCTTCTTTCCGCTTCGATGATATCAAAATCAAAAATTCGATTTCGCTTTGGAAGCACTTTCGTGATCAACTCATAAACAAGCGGAGAATGCACGCCATGTGGACCTTTGGCCTTGAGCCAATGCTTCAGAAAGGCTTTTGTTTCAAACCAGGAATTTTTTATGGAAGAAGAATTCACAACTGATTATTTAAGCATTGAGCAGCGGCAAAAACACACGATGCATTATTCCGCAGTCTTCTTTATCAGCACTTGAATTTGCTGCATTAGCTCAGGTAACTTACGGAATCCAACATATGACTTTTTGTAATCCATGTAGTTGAACGCCGGAGATCCCTGGATTATTGAATTAGGTTCTTTGATATCGTGGCCTACTCCACTTTGAGCGGCTATCTTGGTTCCTTCAGCAATCGTGAGATGTCCTACAATTCCCACTTGTCCGCCGATCATGCAGTTCTTACCAATCTTGGTTGAACCCGCAATGCCGGTTTGCGCGGCGATCACAGTGTTCTCGCCAATATCCACATTGTGCGCAACCTGAATAAGATTATCAAGTTTCACCCCTTTGCGAATAATCGTTGATCCAAGAGTCGCGCGGTCGATTGTTGTATTTGATCCAACTTCCACGTGATCTTCAATGATAACATTTCCAATCTGAGGAACCTTGTTGTAGTTGTTCTCGCTGTTGGGAGCATAACCGAAACCATCCCCACCAATTACAACGCCGCTGTGCAACGTACAATGCGCACCAATGACACAGTCGGAATATACACGTACACCAGAAAACGCAATTGTGTTTTTACCAATTTTCGCACCATCACCAATGTATGTGTGAGGATAGATTCTAGCATTTTCCTCCACTACAGCACCTTCACCGATGTATGCAAAAGCACCGATGTAAACATTATCTGCAACTTTTGCAGAAGCGGCCACGTGCGCCTTAGGATCAATTACTGCGGCAGGTTGTCTCAACTGATTGTAGGCTTCGAGCAATTTTGCGAAGCTTCCATAAGCATCGGCAACGCGCACTAAAGTCAACGTTGTTGGAAGTGCATTCTCGGCGACAAAATCATTGGATACAATT